>JACNJL010000053.1 GCA_014382585.1 Limisphaerales bacterium
TGGCGGCGGGGCGACCGCGAGGCTCAACGCGCTGAATGGGCGGTGGCGCCTGATGAGTTTTTATTGTTGTTCGCTGGTTCTGGCTGGGAACGGAAGGGTTTGTCCTTTGTGCTTTCGGCGTTGGAAAAATTGGCCGACCCACGTGTAAAACTGGTGGTGGCCGGCAAGGGACGGCCGCCTCGTGGTGTCCCGGCGGGCGTCCGGTTCGTGGGGCCCATGGCGGATTTGGAGAATGCGTATGCGGCGGCGGATTTGTTGGTGTTCCCGCCCATTTATGAGCCTTCGGCGAATGTGGTGTTTGAGGCATTGGCGGCGGGGTTGCCGGTGGTGACGAGTGCTTGCAACGGGGCGGCGGAGGTGATCGAGGAGGGGGTCAATGGCACGGTGGTGGAGGATCCCTCGGGCGTCGAGGGGCTCGTGGCGGCGATTGAGTCTTGGCGTGCGCGGCCCAATGCGCGGCCGGTGCCGGTGAAGGCGGACTTGAGTTTGGAGCGCAATGTGCGCGAGACTCTGGCGGTGTTGACGTTGGCGGCGGCGGAACGGGCAGCGGAGGCGGACGGAACGCGATGAAAATTTCTCTTTTTATTATTACCAAAAATGAGGAGGCGAATTTGCGGCGGTGTCTTATGAGTGTGGCGTTGGTGGTGGATGAGATTATTGTGGTGGATTCGGGGAGCACCGATGGCACGGAGTCGGTGGCGCGGGAGTTTGGGGCGCGGTGGGTGCATCAGGATTGGCCGGGGTTTGTGAAACAGAAAAATTTTGCGCTGAGTTTGGCGAGTCACGATTGGGTGCTCAGTCTTGATGCGGATGAGGCGTTGTCGGCGGATTTGTTTTCGGAATTGCTTTCGGTGAAGGAGGTGCGTTTTCCAGAGGGCATCACGGGTTTTAGTTTACCGCGCTGTGTGCTTTATGAGGGCAAATGGATTCGGCGCGGGGACTGGTATCCGGATCGGTTGGTGCGGCTGTTCAAAAATGGAGCGGCGAAGTTCACCGGCGGCAAGGTGCACGAGCGGTTGGAGCTGAAAGGGATGGTGCAGGAATTCGAGGGTGAATTAGAGCATCATTCCTTTCGCGATGCCGCTGATCACTGGGCGCGGTGTGAAACGTACGCTCAACTCTGGGCTGAGATGAAGCACGAGGAGGGGCAAAGGGCTCATCCGCTTGACGGGCCAATTCACGCGGCAGTGCGTTGGTTGCGCGGCTATCTGTTTCGTGGCGGGTTTTTGGATGGCGCGCAGGGTTGGCAAATCGCCCGCCTTAATGCGCGTGAGGTGAATTTGAAATATCGGTTGCTGCGGCAGATGAACATTGCCGCGCGGGATTGAGTGGCTTACAAGGCGGGCGCGTGGAAAATATCCGGAAAATTATTGGTTTTGGCTGGCCTTATGTGCGGCGGTACTGGGGGCGGCTGGCGCTGGGCATTTTATTGGGTGTGGCATTTGGTTTGTTTAATGCCACTTTTGTTTGGGGCACCAAAACGCTTTTTGAACGGCTGGAGCCGGTTGAGTCCAAGGTGGAAATTCCGCAGGCAGCTGCTGTGCCCGGGGCGTGGGAAGCAAAGCTCAATGATCTGAATGTGCGCGCGCAGGGGGTGGCGGATGGCTGGCTGCCGCGCGTTGGCGAGCCGCTCAACACGCGTCAAATCATTGGCGGACTGATGTTTCTTCCAATGTTGGTTTTGCTGCGCAGTGGGATTGGCTATGCCAGCGTGTATTGTCTGGGGTGGGTGAGCGAATATTCCGTGCGCGATATCAAGCTGGATGCCCATCAGAAATTGCAGGGGCTTTCGATGGATTATTTTCACGCGAAGCAATTGGGCGATCACACGATGTTAATCAACCGCGGCGCGGGGTCGCTGCACAAATGCCTCACCTACGGCGTGGCCGACGCGATTAAGGAGCCGTTCACGATTCTCGGTTTGGTGGTGGCGATGTTTTTGCTGGATTGGCAGCTCGCCTTGTTTGGCATTTTGTTTGCACCATTGAGTGCGATCCCAATTATTTTGGTGGGCCGCAAGCTGCGCCGCGTGGCGAAGGTGGCTTATACAAAGGGCACGGAGCAGGATAGCCTGATGGTGGAGGTGTACACTAACATGCGCACCATCAAGGCCTACGGGTTGGAACGGTTGCAGCAAAGTCGCTTTGCGGAGATTTATCAAAAGCTCGCGCGGGTGGGGATGAAATCGTTGCAGGCGCGGCATTTGCAAAATCCGGTTATTGAGTTGCTGAGTATGTTTGGCGCGGGCGTGATTATTTTGTTTGTGTTCCATACCGGAAAATCCGCGCCGCAATTGGTCGGCTTCCTCACGGGAATGATTATGCTTTATCAACCCATCAAAAAACTCGGTGGCATCAACGCGTATTACCAGGAGGCCTCGGTGGGCGTGGGGATGTTGCGGACGGCGTTTGATACTAAGCCATCGGTAGCGGAAGTGACGGAGGCGAAGGCGTTGCCGCGCTTGCGCGAGGGGCTGAAGTTTGAAGCGGTGGATTTCAGTTACGGTGATGAGCCGGTGTTGCGGGGGTTGGAGGTGGATTTGCCGAAGGGCACGAAGTTGGGTGTGGTGGGCGAAAGCGGTGCGGGCAAGAGCACGTTGGTGAGTTTGTTGCTGCGGTTTTATGATCCAACGTCCGGGCGCATCACGATTGATGGGGTTGATATTGTCGAGGGTTCATTTGAAAGTCTGCGCGGGCAGATGGCGTTGGTGAGTCAGGAGATCGTGATTTTTAATCAATCGGTGGCGGACAACATCGCGTGCGGGAAACTCGATGCCACGCGCGGGGATATCATCGCTGCAGCCAAGGCGGCGAATGCGCACGAGTTTATTGAGGGCTTGCCGCAAGGCTACGAAACTTCGTTGGGCGAACAGGGCACGCGGCTTTCGGGCGGGCAACGCCAGCGGATCGCCATTGCGCGGGCGTTTGCGCGGCAAGCGCCGATTTTGATTTTGGATGAAGCCACCGCGTCGCTGGATTCCAAAGCGGAGGCGGAAGTGCAGGGCGCGATCGATCGGCTGGAAGAGGGGCGCACGGTGGTGTGCGTGGCGCATCGGCTTTCGACTTTGCGCGGGATGGATCGCATCATCGTGCTCGATGCGGGCCGCGTGGTGGAGTCGGGCAACTTCGCGGAGTTGATGGAACGCGACGGCGCTTTTGCCACGATGGCGCGGAAGCAGGGAATTACTTCATCGGCGGGTTAAGCCTTCGGATTCTTTCAAGCGGGAATTGCTGTGGGCACACCCATTGCCTCCGGAATTCCATTGGGACCGTTGGGGATGATGGGCATTTGTTGCACGCCGAGGATGGTGTGCAGTTGGGCGTTGAGAATGGTCATGTTCGGGTAACGCTGATCCGGCGAATGGGCGAGGCAGCGGAGGATGAGCTGGCTGAGCGCGGCCGGCACGTCAGAGTTTACGCGGCAAGGGGGCTTCACGGGAAAGTTTTCATTGAGCTGATTACGGATTGCTTCATCGGGCGTGTGGCCGCCAAACGGTTTGCGGTGGGTGAGCAGTTCGTAAACGGTGGCGCCGAAGGCGTAGATATCCGCGCGCTGATCTATTTTTTCATTCTTCAACTGCTCGGGCGGCATGCACGAGGGCGTGCCGGATGAGCGGGAAAATTGCTTGGGCTTGCGGGGGATTTTTTGTGCGGTGTCAAAATCCAACAAACTCACGTGGCCATTGAGTGAAATCATCAGGTTCTCAGGTTTGATATCCAAATGCATCCAGCCGTGGTCGTGCAGGTGGTTGATGCCGTCGGCGGCTTGGATGATCACATCGGCCACGTTGTCCACGAGATGATCGTGATCGCGCAGAAGCAGTTCCTTGAGGTTTGCGCCTTGGATAAATTCCAGCACCATAAACGGCAGCCCATCGGCTTTGCCGTGGTTGATGTAGCGGACGATGTTGGGATGGGGCGCGAGCTTGCGCATCACGCTGAGGCCGGCTTTAAACAATTTGGGTGCATTGGACTGCTTGAGCACGCGTCGCCGCAGTCTGCGCACGGCGACGACGTTCTCGTATTCGTCGGTTGCGAGCCAAATTTCCGTGATTCCACCCTGATTTATGCAGTCGTGAAGCCGATATTTCCCAAATTTCTGTGCCATATTGTGATTTTGCTAACGAGTATCGTAGACGCTCTACTATATATTCGCGTTTCAACTATGTTTTCTTGCAAAAAAGTGAAATTATTTTTCCCAAAATCCGGGAAAATCCAAATTTCCCCGTAAAAGAGCGCGGAGCATACATTACGTGTCAAGCGGTACGCCCTCAATTTGCTCAAGTTGTGAATAACTCTGCCGAATAGTGAGTAACTAGGGTTCAGCGACTGATGCCAAGGTATTGTGTCATCGGAATGTTTGAAACACTTAGGAAATCTGGACGTCTACTCTACGCTGGGCGTGGGAATATTGCGTCCATTTGATGATGAACATCCAAATATCAAAGGGTTATGGAGGGTTACTCCGAAGTTTTGCGATTGGTGCGCTGGTCTCATTGGGCGTTCTGGGCTGTAAAAACGCGGGGGAACATCATGAAGCGGCCGATGCGGAGGTGTACGATATCCTCAACCTGCGGCATCAGCAGCTGTTCGGCGCGGAGAAGGAGTTTGCGGTGGAGACGCCCTATTCCAAGCGCGCGCCGGGCGAGATCCCTTCGGTGGAGATTATCCTCAACCGCTTTTCCGATGGCACCAATTTACTCACACTACCCGAAGCGTTGGAGATGGCAGTGAGCAGCAGCCGGGATTATCAACTGCAACGCGAGACGCTTTATCTCTCCGCGCTCTCGCTCACCGGCGAGCGGCATAAATTCGCGCTCAAACCTTCCAAAGCCAATCTCGACCTTAGCCGCAATCGCTCCAGCAGCAACATCAACACCACCGAATCCGACGCCACCCTGACTCTCAGCAAAGCACTGAAGACCGGTGGCACACTCACGGCCACGTTGGCCAATGACCTCACGCTTTTTTTTAATGGCGGCGGCCCCAAGATTCCGGACATCACCCTCGCGCTCACGCAGCCGTTGCTAAAGGATGCCGGCGCGAAGTTTGCCGAGGAATTGCTCACCCAATCCGAACGCAATTTGGTGTACTCCATCCGCACGTTTTCGCGTTATCAAAAAACCTTTCTCGTCGATCGGATCGCGGAGTACCTGCAGTTGCTTCAGAAAAAAGACGAGGTGCGTGTGCAATACCAGTTGTACCTGAATCGCATCCGGTTTCGGCAGGAACAGGAACTACGATTGCAGGGTGAGCTGATCAGCCAATTCGAATTGGATCAGGCGTTGCGTCAGGAATACTCCTCGAAGGTCAGCTACATTAACGCCATCGAATCGTATCAGGCGTTGCTGGATGATTTCAAAAAACAACTGAACCTGCCGCTGGGCGAAACCGTGGTGCTCGACGATTCCGAGCTGGGCAACCTCAAACAGTTCGGCCTGCGCCCTGTATCACTGAATGACAAACACGGATTCCAACTCGCGCTCACCAACCGGTTGGATATTTTGAATAACATCGACCAGTTCGAAGACAAAAAACGCAAGGTGGAAGTCGCCGCCAACGATTTGTTGCCCAGCCTTGCGGTGGTGGCGGATTACTCGTTGAAGGATCAGTTTTACAATCGCAACTCCTTTGACTTCGGCGAGTACTCCGGCAAGATCGGCCTCTCGCTGGATCTTCCGCTGGATAAACACACCGAGCGCAACGCCTACCGCAAAAGCCGCATTACCTTCGAGCAGCAACTGCGCAGCCTGATGAAAACGCTCGATGATTTGCGTGATGAGATCCGCACCAACGTCCGCACGCTTTCGCAGAATCAACAAACCTACACCATCAACCAAAAAGCGCTGATCGTCGCCATGCGCGAAGAGGAAAAGGCGCGGCTGGATATGCTGGCCGGCGAACGCGTGTCGCCCCGTGATATTCTCGAAGCCCAAACCGCCGTGGCCAAGGCGCAGAATGATGTCACCAAATCGCTCATCAACTTTCACACCCAACGCTTGAAATTGCTCAATAACACAGGCATTCTCAACACGGGTTTGAATGAATTTTGGGTGAAACCCCAGCCCGTACCGGGCGTAGTGCCGGCCGTGCCTCTGCCGCCGGGTTCGGGACAGGATGTGCCTGTACTTCCGCCCGCACAAATCTTGGGTAATTAACAACCAGCCTCCGCTCACTATGAAACACACACATCGATTTTCCGTCAGCGCCGTCGCGCTCGCCGCAGTGGCCTTGGCCGGGTGTAATTATTTTTCCGCCAAAGAGGAAATCTCCAGCGCATACGGCACGGAAAAAGTTGAGAATGATCAATTCATTGTGTCCTTTTCCGAAGGGGGCGAATTGGTGGCGGTGAATTCAGTGCAGGTGGAAAGTGAAATGGATGGGTCATCCACCATCGTCAGCATTGTGGAAGAAGGCACTTACGTCAACGGCCCGCGGCAGGTGCAAGCGGAGGCCGGCGACACTCCGGCGACATTGGCGGCACGAAACAAGGTAACCGAGTCAGATCTGGTTCGCGTTAATCCAAATCTAGAACAGGCGATCGCCAATAATGAGACGATTAATATTCCGGGCGATTTGTTGGTGGAACTGGATCCCGGTACGTTGAAGGATCGGATTCTCAGTCAGGAAATCTCGGTGCGTACCGCGAAAAATTCGGTAACCAAATCAGAGAACGATTTGGAAATCCAAAAGCTCAAGAACGAGCAGAATATTGATGACGCCAGGATCGCGCTTAATTTTGCCAGGTTGGATCTCAAGAAATTCAAAGACAGCGACGCGCAGCTCACGCGGGATGATTATGCCGGGCAACTGGCGAACCTCTCCAATCAGGTCTCCATTTCGGAGGCCAAGCTCAAATGGCTCAAGGAATTGGAGGAACGGAAATTTCTCTCCAAAATGTCTCTGCGCGAGGAGGAGCAAAAGGTGGCCGAATACCGCCACAAAATTAAGATGCTGGCGGGGGAGAGTGATGCTTATGAAAAGTTTGTGTACCCGAAATCGGAGCAGGATTATAACTCCAAAATCAAACAGGCCGAACTGGGGCTCACCACCGTGGAACAAACCGCCACCAATAATATGATCACCGCCACCGAAGAGGTGGACACCCAAAAACAGAAGCACACACTCGAAGAGGAAAAGCTCGCCGAGGTAAAAAATCAGTTAACCACGAGTCGGATTTTTGCCCCCGCCAGCGGGCTGGTGGTTTATCATGTGGGCGAGTCCTCTCGCTATGGCGGTTCTTCCGGCATCATTGAGAAAGGCACCACCCTGCGCAAGGGGCAGGACATCATTCATCTGCCAGATCTTTCGAAAATGAAAGTGGCGCTCAAGATTCACGAGAGCCGCATTAACCAGGTGAAGCCCGGCTTGCAGGTGCAAATCCGCATCGACACCATTGCCGAACGCACCTTCCGCGGTGAGATTACCTACGTGGCCCCCGTGGCCGCCGCCGCCGAGCGCTGGGGCAGTGATAAAAAAGTTTTCAAGTGCGAAGTTTCCATCGCCGATAAACTGCCTTCCTACATTCGCCCCGGAGCCTCAGCCACCTGCCGCATTTTTGTGGCCAACCTGCCTAAGGTGCGCACGGTGGATGGCAAGAAAGTCAAAACCCTGCGGGTGCCCATCCAAAGTGTCGTCACCACTGCCGAAGGCCGTCGTGTGTGTTTCAAGATGAACAAAAAAAATCAGCCCATGCCTGTGCGCGTGGAAACCGGCTATTACGATCAGACCCACATTCAAATTACCAGCGGTCTGGCTTTGGGTGAAGTCATCCTCAAAGCCCCGCTATTGCACGCCAAGGAGCTCAATGTCGGCGGTGGTCTCTTCGGCTACAAACAAATCAACGCTGAAGATTTTTTCGAAGATCTTCCCGAGACCATCCAGCCCGCCAAGCCGGTGGAGCCGGTGGGGCCGAACCCAACCGCTGCCCAAAAAGCGCCGCCCACCCAAGGAGGCCAAGGCAAGGGCCGGCCCGGCGGTAGTTCCGGGCGTTCCAGTGAACCGCCCGCCGAACTCAGCCTCACTGCCGAGCAGAAAACCCAATGGGCCGCCGCCGCGAAGAAGATGGCTGAAAAAATGACCGCCATGCGATCGAGCGGCGATTGGAGTGGGGCCGGCGCATTGCGCACGGATTTCCAGGCGGATCTCGCTAAATTTTTAAGCAAAGAACAGCTTGCCAAATATGCTGAGATGCGCGGCAATCGCTCCAGCAAGGGTGGTGGAGGTGGAGGGCGTCCCGGCGGAGGCGGTGGTGGCGGGTCATTGATGGATTTGGACACTGATACCGACGGCAATGTTTCAGAAGTGGAATACGCGAAAATGCCCGAGCGGATCCGGCAGATCATGGGTGAGTTCAGCGCGTTGGACGCCGATGGTGATGGCGGCATTAACAAGGAAGAGGCCGATGCTGCACGGCGGCGAATGATGCAGCGCTTTCAAGGCGGCGGAAGTGGCCGATAATTTCAAACATTCGAGTATGGAACCCAACTCAAACGGCAACGGTAATCGCAACGGCACCTCCATCATTCGCATCGAGGGGATGACGAAGATTTACGACCTTGGCGAGGTGAAAGTGCCGGCATTGGCGGGGGTGGACATCAACATCAAGGAAGGCAGCTACGTGGCCATCATGGGGCCTTCCGGCTCAGGCAAATCCACGATGCTCAATATTCTTGGATGCCTTGATCGACCCACTGACGGCCAATATTTTCTTGGCGAACAGGATGTGTCACTCATGAGCGACAGCGCCCTCTCCGAAGTGCGCGGCCAACGCATCGGATTTATTTTCCAATCGTACAACCTCATCCCGCAGCTGGACGTGGTGGAGAATATTCACGTGCCGCTTTTTTATCAGGGCAAACAACTCTCCGCCCATCGCGAACATTGCGAGGAATTGGCCCGGCTCGTGGGGCTCGGCGATCGGTTGGACCACCGGCCGCTGCAACTTTCCGGTGGCCAACAGCAGCGCGTGGCCGTGGCGCGGAGCTTGGTGAATGATCCGTTGATGATTCTGGCCGATGAACCCACTGGCAACCTTGATTCCAAAACCGGTCAGGAAATTCTCGAATTGCTCGACACGCTGCACGCGCAGGGCAAAACCATCGTGGTTGTCACCCACGGGCAGGACGTGGCCGACCGCGCCGATCGGGTCATTCACCTCAAGGACGGTCTTGTGGATCGTGATGTGACGAACACGCGCAACTGACATGTTTGTATTTCGCTCCATAATCCAAGGCTTCAAAAGCCTGATGCTCTATCCGCTGCGCTCAATGCTCACGATGTTGGGCATCATCTTTGGCGTGTGTTCGGTGATCGCGATGCTGGCAATTGGAGAGGGCCAAAAACAAAAAGCCGAGGAGGAAATTAAAAAACTCGGCGCCATCAACATCATCATCACCAGCCAAAAACCCATCGCGCAGGAAGTGCAGGGTCAGCGCACCGGCTTTGTGGCGGAATACGGCGTGAAGTACGACGACGCCGCGCGCATTGCCGATCTCCGCGATGCCGGCGTCATCCGCGTGTTGCCCGAGAAAATCCGGAGAGAAGATGTGGCCTTCGATCGATTTGTGAAAAAGGATCGCGCCGTTTATGGCACCACACCTTACTTCCTTGAGTTTAGCCAGGCCGAAGTGGTTATGGGCCGCTTCCTCAGCGAGGAGGATGAGATGACCAAAAACAACGTGTGCGTCATCTCCACCACGTTGGCCTCGGAATTGTTTGCGTACCAAAATCCGCTCACCAATGAAATCAAAGTGGGAAAATATTATTATCGGGTGGTGGGTCTCGTACGCACGCCGGCAGATTTGTTGCGCGATATCAAAGGGCAAAAGCAGCGCGTACTGGATGAGGCCGCGTTGCGCGAGGCTGCCGATCGGCTGAAGGAAGATTTGGCCGCGCAGCAAAAAATTATCGATCAACGCCGGGGCATGTTAAAGAACGGCACCGCCAAGGAACGGATGGTGGGCGAAGTGATCGCGCTTGAGGATTCCATCGACAACGCAGATATTTTGAAGCTCAACGAGCTGCCGCCCATCGTGTTTCAGGAACGCCTGGATAATCAGGACACCCCGGAATCCAAATGGTTTGCCGATCAATCCGGCCAGGAATTTTTTGTGACGCCCAACAACTGGGTGTACGCCTACGAAAGCGGCACGGCCAAACTCGCCGGTCACCTCGCTCACGGGCGCGTGATGCGCATGGCGATGGAGGCGGACATGGGGAATCAGGAAAGCAACCTCGGCAAGGCCAATGAATTTTATGGCGACGTGTACGTGCCCTTTCACACCTTGCGGCAGGATTATGGCGACCGCGAATTCAAGCGCCAATCCGGCGGGATTTCCGCCAAGGAAGTGCAGATTGATCGGCTGCGCGTTCAGTTTGATCATATGAGCCACGTCATCCCCGGCGCCAAAATGCTCGAGCGCACGATGCGTTACGGGCACAAGGATGTTGAAGACTTTATTATCCGCGTGCCGCTTGACGAGCTGGCCACCGCGCGCAAGATCAACCTCATCTTCACCATCGTGCTCGCGACCATCGCATCCATTTCGCTGCTCGTCGGCGGCATCGGCATTATGAATATTATGCTCGCGACCGTCACCGAACGCACCAGCGAGATTGGCGTGCGCCGCGCGTTGGGCGCGAAGAAGCTGCATATCATCCGCCAGTTCCTCGTGGAAACCAGCGTGCTCTCGGTGGCCGGCGGGTTGCTGGGCATTGCAGTCGGCTTGTCCGCGCCGCTCTTGGCGCAGTGGATCCTCGCGGAATATTACCAGTACGAACTGGCTATCCTATTCACCAACTGGTCCGTGGCGCTGGCTTTTGGAATTTCAGTGTTTATTGGAATCATTTTTGGAATTTACCCTGCCTTCCGTGCGGCAAACCTTGACCCAATCGAGGCGCTGCGCCACTCCTAATGCCGTTGACCATTCTCGGCTTTTGGAAATAGGAAAACAGAAACGAGGTAACATGGGCGGCATATTGGCTGTATGAATGATGGGCTAATTAGTTAGGAAAAATGGGAAATTCAGGTAAAGTAAAGTCAGGTTTCGTTAGGTGAAAATCTCTGCGATGGCTGCGACTTGTTGGAGCAATGACAATCAAAAAACCACATCAATTTAGTGCGACCCAAGGCGGATTCACGCTGGGAAAAATAATCGGCTTGATGGCAGTCATTGGCTTGGTGGTGGGGGGTGTCTGGGGCGGGCGGCATTTGTTGGGTCAGAAAAACGAGACCGCGCGGCAGGACACATATTGGACCGCGGAGAAAGCTGATTTTCAGGTGACGGTCAAACTCACGGGCGAATTGGAATCGACCGATGTGGTGGAAATCAAGTGTGGGCTGGAAGGCACCACCACCATCGAGTGGATTGTGGAGGAGGGCACCGAGGTAAAAGGTAATTCCCTCTACACCCTCAAACCCGGAGACACGCTGGAATCCATCGCCAAGTATCACGACAAGGACGCGCTTTCGATTCGCTTGTTAAATGAGAAACGGATGTTGGACTGGGATCTTTTGCCGGCAGACGAGGAAATTGAACTTCCCGGTGACCTCTTGGTGCAGCTCGATCCGCTGGGGCTGGAAGAACGCATCAGCAATCAGGAAATCGCCCTGCAAAATGCGGAGAACAATCTCAACCGCGCCAAAGGCAACATGGAAATTTTGAAATATTCTACCGCTCTGGCAGATAAGGTGGCGAACAATTCTTACACCAACGCCCTGCTCGATCTCGACAAAGCGCGCAACAGCACGGTGAAAAATCACGTCAAGGATTTGAAGGGGCAAATCACCAACCTCACCAACAAAGTTTCCATTTCCGAGGCCAAGCTCAAATGGCTCAAAGAGTTGGAGGCCAAGCAGTTTTTGTCGAAGATGTCCCTGCGCGAGGAGCAGCAAAAAGTCGCTGAGTTTCGCCACAACATTGAGATGGCCCAGGCGCAACTGGATGCGTACGAGAAGTACGACAAGATTTCACTGCTGAGCATCCGCGGGCTGGCCGTGGCCGAGGCCAAGGTGAACATCGAACGTACCAAGGTCAAAAACATCGCCGACTTACGCGATGCCAATTCCACCGTGTTTACCATGGTCAAAACCCTCGCCTTTCAGCACAAGAAACTTGAAGACCTCAACGAGCAAATGGCCAACACCAGAATCTATGCACCCTCCGGCGGGCAAGTTGTTTACTTTGCCGAGAGCTACAAGGAATTCGGCCCCATTATGAATGGCGCGCGCGTGCATCGTGGTCGCAATTTACTGAAGCTGCCCAAGACCCGCTCCCTGAAAATCACGCTCGACGTGCCCCAAGCCAAGCGCCGCCAACTACGCCGCGGCATGAAAGCCTGGGTAGAAATCGAGGGCGTCACAATCCCCGGCGTCCTCTCGGTGCTCGGAGCCACGGTGGATACCAACAAACGCCGCCACAGCGAGACGATTGTTTTCAACGGCGAAATCACCTTCGACAGCAGCCTGCTCCCCAGCACCGCTTCCGAAGGGATGAGCGCGCGTGTGGAAATTGAGGTCATCAACCTCATCGGTGAAAACCAGCGCGTCAAAGTTCCCAACCAATGCGTCACCACCCGCGTCCGCAACGGCCTAGCCGAGCAGGGCTGTTGGGTGCTCAATCTCACCACCCAAAAACCTGAATGGCGGCCGGTCACCATCGAGTATCATGATGAACAATTCATCGCCATCAAGGACGAGCCGGGCACTGGGCGCGGATTGCAGCCCGGTGAACGGGTTCACCTTTCACCCTTGTCCGAGGCAGAAAACCTGAACCTTGAGGAAGGCGTAGGCAACAAGAGCTCCCCTCAACCCACCGCTGCCCAAACCCCTGCCGGCAATTAGCCGAAGCCTTCGAGGATCGTTGTGCACGGACTCATCCGCATCATCGCCGTCGGCTTCAAAAGCCTGAAACTCCATTTGTTGCGCAGTGCCCTGACCATGCTCGGCATGATTATCGGCGTGTGGGCCGTCATCACCCTCGTCGCCATCGGCGAAGGCGCCAGCCACGACGCGCAGGAAGCCATCAAGGCGCTCGGCGCGAAAAACGTCATCATCCGAAGCGTCAAGCCATTATCCGACAAGATTCAAATTCAGGGCCGGGAACACGAATGGGTGGCCACTTACGGCCTCAATAACGCCGATGCCGCGCGTATTCGCGACACTGTACCCGGCGTGCAACGCGTGCTGCCCATTCTCACTCAGCGCAAAAATGCCATGCACGGTATGCGCAGCCACGACTGCCAACTCATTGGCACCTTCCCCGACTATCCCGCTTTCACCCAGGCCCGCATAAAGGCCGGGCGCTTTTTGAGTGAATTTGAGGAATTAAATCGCATCTCCTCCTGCGTCATCACGTTGGAATTGGCGGAAAAATTATTTGTCGGCCAAAACCCGCTCATGCAAAAAATTGTCATGCGCGGTTTTGAATCCGCGCAAGTATTTCAAGTGGTCGGCATATTACAGGAACGCACTGACAGCGTGAAGCGCACGCAAACCAAGGACGCCTCCGGCCGCACCACCGCTTCCAACGTGTACATTCCCCTCTCCACGTTTAAAGCACTGTACACCACCAAGAACATCGACCGCAGCCCCGGCATGCTCAAGGTCGAGCGGGTGGAGCTTACAGAAATTCGCGTAGAATTTGCCTCGGAGGCGCAGGTCATCTCCAGCTTGCCGCGCCTGCGCGATGCGCTCGATACCACCCGCAAAGGCATCGTCGATTATGAAATCCAAGTTCCCATTGACGAGCTCAATACCCTCAAAGTACAGAAGGCGCGCGACACCCGCATGCTCATGTACATCGCCTGCATCTCGCTGCTCGTCGGCGGCATTGGCATCATGAACATCATGCTCGCCACCGTCACCGAGCGCACCCAGGAAATCGGCGTCCGCCGCGCGTTGGGCGCCACGCGCGGCGATATCACCGTGCAGTTCCTCACCGAAACCCTCATGCTGTGCCTCATCGGCGGCGGCATCGGCGTGCTCGGTGGGTGTGGATTTGCAGCCTTCCGCCATCACATTCTCGAATCCACCACTCTCGTCACGGACTGGTCAGTCCTGCTCGCCTTCGGTCTCTCGGTATTGGTCGGGCTGATCTTTGGGATGTACCCCGCCCGTCGAGCCGCTTTGTTGGACCCCATCGAGGCGCTGCGCCATTCATAGTTGAAGTCATTGGAGTAATTGAATCTTCGCGCGGGGTGTGCGTCGAACTTCTCCTTGGAAAAAGTGAAATGAAATTTTTATTGTGCAAATCGGTTTGCGGCTTAGCCTTGGCAGCATTGTTATTTGGTGGCTGTGAGGCGGCCAAGTACCGCGATGCGGCGGATGCCGAGGTGTACGATATTTTGAAGCAACGCGCCACCGACGTGCTGGGTGCAGAACAGGATTATGACATCCGCACTGCTTGGAGTGGGCGCGCGCCGGATGCGATTCCGCCCGCGGAAATTATTACCGAACGCTTCAACGATAACGCCCGCGTGCTCACCCTCGAAGCTGCGCTGGGCATGGCGGTGACGAACAACCGCGCGTATCAATTGCAGAAAGAATCACTGTATCTTGCCGCGCTGTCGCTCACGGGCACACGGCACAAATTTGTGTGGCAGCCCACCAAAAGCACGGCGGATCTCGGCATCGTTCGCGAGGCGGATCACGGGCTCAAAGGGGATTCAGATCTCGATCTCACATTCAGCAAACTATTCAAAACCGGCGGAACGCTCACCGCCACTTTGGCAAATGATCTCGTGCTGTACTTTAACGGCAAACCGAAAGTGCCGGACATCACGCTCAAACTCACCCAACCGCTGCTGCGCGGCGCGGGGCGGGCCATCGCCGAGGAGGTGCTCACGCAGGCGGAGCGTGACGTGGTGTATGAGGTTCGCAATTTCAGCCAATACCAAAAGACCTTTGCCATCGAGACGGTGTCCGAGTACTTCCGCATTCTGCAAAAAAAGGATTCGGTGCGGAATAGTTACAGTAACTATCAAAACCTGCAGGCCTCGCGTGCGCGCGCGGAGGCGATGGTGGAGGCGCAGCGGTTACCGAAGTTTCAGGTGGATCAGGCACGGCAAATGGAATTTTCTTCGCGCGTAAAATATTTAGCCACCGTGGAGAGCTATCGCGCCGCGCTGGATAGCTTCAAGCAACGGCTCGGCCTGCCTTTGGGAGAGGATCTTAAGCTGGATGACCTCGCCCTGCGCGAGCTGGTGCAGGAGGGCCTCACGCCGTTGGAGCTTAATGCGCGCAATGGCTACCTCATTGCCGTTACCAATCGGCTGGATATGCTCAACCAAATTGACAAATACGAGGATTCCCAGCGCAAAGTGCGCGTGGCGGCGGACAACCTGCAGCCGAGCCTCAATCTGGTGGTGGATGCTAAATTGACTGACCAATTTTACAGCTCCTTTTCGCCGGAAGATTTCTCTGCCAACGCCGGTTTGCAACTGGGTTTGCCGCTGGATCAATTAACCGAGCGCAACGCGTACCGCACCAGCCTGATTAGTTTCGAAAAACAACTGCGTACGCTGGCCACCGAACTGGATGGCTTACGAGAGGAAATCCGGCAGGGTACACGGCAACTGGCGCAGGAACGCGAAAATTATTTCATCCAGCAAAACGCCCTGGCCCTCGCCCAGCAGCGCGTAAATGTGATGCCGCTACTGCTCGATGCCAACCAGGCAGACATCCGCGACCAACTCGAAGCGCAGGCCGACCTCGTCAGCGCACAGAACGCCGTCACCGGCGCAATGGTCAATTACCACGTGGCTCGGTGGAATTTATTGAAGAATTTGGGCATAATGCGCGTCGGAACTGGACAATTTTGGCTTAAAAACCAACCACTTCCCGGTGTGTCCGCGGCAATTAACACCGGAGCCGCGGCACAGTTGCCCAGCGTGGTGACGCCGAAAGAGGTATTTGGGGAGTAATCATTTAACATGGCGAAAGCGAAGGCATTTATTAAAAAGTATCCGGCGTGGACGACGGTGATCATCGTGCTGCTTGCCGGTGTATTCATGGGTGCCAAATGGCTGGAGCCCGCAGTTGATCCAACTGCCACGATGCAGTTTGCCACCGTCCAGCGCGGCAACCTGCGCGTGACGGTGTCCGAAGGTGGCGCGCTCGATTCCACCCGCAAGCTCAACCTCCGCTGCGAACTCGACGGCGGCGGCACCATCGTGGAGCTGGTGAACGAAGGCACTTACGTCAAAGGCCCCCATACCCATCAGGCGGAAGAAGGCGACACGCTGCAAAGCCTCACCGAAAAATACCTTACTCTTGCCCAAACCCCCAGCAACACCGATCACCCCACCAAGCTGCAAATTAAAGCGCTCGAGCAATCCATCCAGAGGCTTAACCCCGATGTGGATTGGGAAAACCCGACCCTCGGCGAAACGCTGCATTTACCCGGCGACCTGCTGGTAAAGTTTGAAGACGGAGTTTTGCGGGAGCGAATTTTTGGGCAGGTCAAAGCCGTGGAGGACGCCGAGCGGGATTTGGCCAATTCGGAAAAAGATTTGGCGCTGCGCAAAATTGAAACCGCCGAGGCGGATCGGCAGGCGGAACTCGACGTGGAATTTGCCGAGCAAGATTTGGCAAAATATATCGAGGGCACCGCGCCGCTCGCCAGACTGGCATTGAAGGGCGACATCGATATTGCTGAAGAGGAAATCAAGCGTGCCGAAGACCGCCTCGTCAGCACCAAGAAACTCCGCGCCAAAGGCTATGCCACCGATCTCGAAGTGCAGGCTGATGAGCTGACCATCCAAAAGCAAAACAACCTCATTACCAAGTACAAGAAACAAATGGATTTGCTGGAGCGGTTTGATATCCCGCAAATGACCAAGCGCCACCAATCCAAACTCTCCCAAGTGCGCGTGAGCGAACAGCGCATGATTGAGAAATCCAAAGCCATCGTCGAAAACCAAACCGAAGTGGTCGCCCGCCGAAAAGCCGGGCTGCAAGCCCAGCGTGACAAACTGGACATGTACCGTGACCAACTCACCAAGACCGAGCTGCGTGCGCCGCAGGACGGCCTTGTAATTTTTGCGCGCAGTTCCTCGCGATACAATGAATCCTACATCAAACTTGGCGCGGATATTCGCAAAGGCTACAACGTCATCGATTTACCGGACGTCAGCGAGCTGATGGCCGTAGTGCAGGTGCACGAATCATACGTGCGCCACCTTCGCACCGGTCTCCAGGCGGTGGTGAAAATTGATTCACTTCCGGAACAGGAATTTACCGGCGTCGTCCGCAAGGTGGCCCCCACGCCGGATCAGCGTCGCAGCTATTATGAGAATATATCTGTGTACGATACGCACGTGTGGATCGTGGACAAGGAAGGCCGATTGCCGTCGGATCTGAAGCCGGGCGTTTCCGCGCGCGCCGAAATCGTCATTGCCGAGCTGGAAAGTGTACTTAAAATTCCCGTGCAATGTGTCACCACAAAAGGTGGCAAAAAAGTGGTGCAGGTGAAACGCGGCGAGACGGTTGAAATTGTTCCTGTAGAAACCGGTCAGTTCAGCGACCGCTTCATTGAGATTCGCAGTGGCCTTATAGTGGGCGATCAAGTTTCGTTGTCGCCACAGATTGCAGAGCCCACCAAAGGTAAAGCGCAAGCGGCGGTTGGGCAGTAACCGCGCCCAATGCGTATGAACCTTTCCCTCATTCGTGTCATCCATCTTGGCATCAAAAGTTTGATGCTGCACAAAATGCGTTCGCTGCTCACGATGTTGGGCATAATTTTCGGCGTGTGTTCGGTGATCGCCATGCTCGCCATCGGTGAGGGCGCCAGCTATGAGGCGCAGGAAGCCATTCGCGCGCTCGGCAGTCGCAACATCATCATCCGCAGCGTGCCGCCACCCAAAGGGCAAAGCACCGCCGACGCTGTGCAAACTTACACCGCCAACTACGGCCTCAAGTTAGCGGACATCAAGCTTCTGGAAGAAACGCTTCACCCGCGTATCACCGCTACGCTTGCCAAACGCCGTTACCGGATGAGCGTTCGCGTCGGGCGCGTGGAATTGCCCGGCACCGTTTGGGGCACGCAACCCAATCACCTGCGTATGAGCCAAATGGAATTGCTCGCGGGTCGCTTCCTGCTACCTTCCGATGACCGCGCCAACGTGTGCGTGATCACTGATTCGATGGCGGCAAAACTATTCCCCATTTCCGATCCGCTCAATGGAGAAATCAAATTCAACAATCGGCAGGTGTTTCGAGTGGTTGGCGTGGTGCGCGAAACCGCCGCGGCCAGCGCCCGCGCCCCGGGGCAGGACTCCGCCGGTCAGGCGCTGGACGCCAACCTTTACATCCCGCTCGCTGCCGCCCACGCACGGCTGGGCGTGCTGTTCACCGAGCAATCTTCGGGCAGCCGGGTTCGCGAACGTGTGGAGTTGCACGAATTAGTCGTTGAACTGGCCTACGAAGATAAAGTCGAAGCCACCGTGCCGGCCATCCGCGCCGCGTTGAAGACGTCGCACAAAAAGATGGATTACGAAATCATCGTGCCCCTTGAGCTTCTGCGGCAGGCGGAAGCCACCAAACGCATTTTCAACATCGTGCTTGGCTCCATCGCTGGCATCAGCCTCATTGTCGGCGGCATCGGGATTATGAACATCATGTTGGCCACCGTCACTGAACGCACGCGCGAGATCGGGATTCGGCGCGCCCTCGGCGCGCAGAAGGGCCAAATCATCACGCAGTTTTTAGTGGAGACAGTCGTCCTTTCAATCGCCGGTGGTTTGGTTGGCGTGGTGCTCGGTGTGGCGCTGCCATTTGCAGTGGAGCATTTCGCCGAGATGAAAACCATTGTCACCCTCCCTGCCGTTCTGCTGGCCTTCGGTATTTCTGCGGTAGTCGGCGTAATCTTTGGCGTCTACCCCGCCCGGCGGGCCGCAGAGCTCGATCCCATCGAGGCGTTACGCCATACTTAAGGTTGCTCACCCAATTGTGGCACGTCAATTGCTTTAGCTGTGTCATTGAAAACAGAGATGAAAATCACTGGTTTTCTTGAGTTTGGCGACTGAGTCGGGTGCGATTTTACGCAAAATGCGTAGGATTCACGCAACTCGAATCGCCACGGTAAATGCAAATTCAATGAACATTGTTTTAAAAGGATCATTAAAATGAAGAAAACCACCCCCATCAAAGGATTTACACTCATCGAGCTTCTGGTTGTGATCGCCATCATTGGTATTCTCGCCAGTATGTTATTGCCTGTCTTGGCCAAGGCTAAGCAGAAAGCGAATGACGTGAAAGCGATGTCCAACCTCAAACAGGTGGCTCTCGCCATGCAACAATATATTGGAGATAATGACGAAACGTTTCCCAAGGTATACGGCGGCAACGGAAATGCCGGTAAGCCGATGTGGTTAAATTATCGTTACCCCAAGGAAAGCCAAATCCTTCAATACCTTGGCAGTCAGGACGTGGGCGAGCTGGAGAAAATGTTCGTGCACCCCAAGGACAAATTCTACAAGCGCCGCGGATATAAATACAGCTACTCGATGAACGCGCGGCTGAATGACCGTCCGGCGGTGTTCAACAGCGCGCAAAATATGGCCGTACTGTTAGAGGAAGCTTGCCAGCACGATCCTGCAGATCGCGTGAACGCCACCGATGGCTCACAAAATAGCAGCGGTTATCGCTGGAGTTGGACGGCCGATGCGATTGTTGCCAAAACCGGCCAATATAACGCGGGCCAAAGCTGCCGAGAGGTTCCCATTAACGATCCCTACATGCTCGCTACATGGAATAGTCGTCTCCAGCTTTGCGATCCCGATACGGTGACGTTTCGCCACATGGATGATTTCCATTTGTTGCGCGAAGATTTGAAAGCCGGTCGGCTGGATAAAGCCCGAATCCTTGAGGTTTGCAACACGCCAAGTGCGCATGTGATTTTTGCGGATTACCATGTGGGCCGCGCCTCCCGTACCGAGGCCAAAAACCCTGGCTACATGGAGCCGGAATTAAACACCGCCGATTTGCCCAACATCGGATACGAGAAGTCGCGCTAAATTTCAGCATCCTGTCCACGGCGGTCTCGCAATGCGGGGCCGCCGTTTTTCGTATGCGTTCACATTATAGAGGCAAAAAAAACGCCCGCACTGCGGGCGTTTGAATCTTCCCATTTGACCTTATGGTTTATTATTTAGGAAATCCGTCTCGGATGGATTTGATTTGGTTTTCGGCATTGGCTTTATCTGCAGCGCTCACCGAGCGATCCAATTCAGACAATGCCGCCATCAAATCTGCGGCACTTTTCAACCCCTCGTCCTCCGACGCCAGCGTCAGCCAAATCAAGGCCATCAGGTTATCCTGTTTTACGTCCTCGGTGCCCTGATAATAGGTCATGCCTAAATTCATCATTTCGTTGTGGTTGCCTTTGCGGGCGGCTTGCTCGGATTGTGCGAGTGTGTCGGCTGCGCTCGGCGAATCTTCAACTTCCGTGCTGTCGCCACCACAACCAGTCCAAAGTGCCGCACTCAGGCATGCTGCACCGAATATGTGTAAGGGATGTTTCATACTTCGCTCATTATCCCCAAACCCCCGCGGCTGACAAGAAAAAGTGAAACGTTTGTGTCAGTTTTTGACTTTCATTGGCATTGACCCACCCCGCCCCATTGCCTAGCATCGCCGCTTCACGTTATGAGATTTGGCATTAACTCCTTTTTATTCACTTCGCCGTTTACGACGAAATCCACCAGCCTCTTTCCCAAGTTTGTGAAATGGGGATTCGACACCATCGAAATCCCCATCGAGGCGCCCGAACACATCGACTCGGTGAAGGTTCGCAAGGCTCTCGACAAACACGGGCTCGCGTGCGGCTCGGTCTGCGCGTGTATGGGACCGGGGCGCGACTTTCGCGGCAGCGCGAAGGACCAGCGCGAGGCGATGAAGTATTGCAAGGCGCTCATCGACCATATGGTCAACCTCGGTTGTCCGTCGCTCATTGGCCCCGTATACAGCGTCGTCGGCAAGGCCGATGCGGTGGAGCCGAAGGAACAAAAACGCGAGTTCGCACTCGTGGTCAAAAACCTCAAAGTGCTTTGCGCTTACGCTGAGAAAAAGGGCGTGCAGATTTGTGTCGAGCCACTCAACCGTTTTGAGACCGATTTTCTCAACACTTGCGACAAAGGCCTGCGCCTCATCAAGGCCGTCAACAGCCCCGTGCTCAAGCTGCACCTCGACACGTTTCATATGAACATCGAGGAGAAAAACCAAGCCGCCGCCATTCGCAAAGCCGGCAAATTGCTCGGCCACTTTCACGCGTGCGGCAGCGACCGCGGCACCCCCGGCAACGATCACATCGATTGGCCGCCCATCGTCAAGGCGCTCAAATCTATCCGCTACAATGGCGATGTCGTCATCGAGAGCTTCACCACCGATGTGAAAGTCATCGCCCGTGCCGCGGCCATCTGGCGCCGCATGGAACCCACCCGCGAAGAAATCGCCGTCAAAGGCCTCAAGTTTTTGAAGAAAGCATTCAAGTAAACCATCCAATTCAACAACCATGAAAAAACTCATCACGATTCTGTATGTCACCGCCCTGATGTTTCAGGCTACTGCCGAAGAAAAAGGATTTGAAAAAATCTTCGACGGCAAAACCCTCAAAGGCTGGGACGGCAACCCCAAATTTTGGAGCGTCAAAGATGGCGCCATCACTGGACAAACCACCAAGGACAACCCAACCCAAGGCAACACCTTCATCATTTGGAAAGCCGGCAAGACCGCGAATTTCATCCTCGAACTGGAATACAAAATCAACGGCGGAAATAGCGGCATCCAATATCGCAGTTTTAAAAAGGGCGGCAAAAATGACGGCTGGCGCATCGGCGGTTACCAAGCCGACTTCGAGGCGGGCGATCGTTACTCGGGTATTTGCTACGGCGAAGCCTTTCGCGGCATTCTCTCCGACCGCGGCTTTCAGACCACGCTTTCCTTGAACGACAAAGGCAAGCTCCAGAAAAAATCTGAGAAATTTGGCGACTCCAATGAAATCGGCAAAGCCATCAAGAAAGGCGAGTGGAACAAATATCGCATCGTCGCCGAGCGCTTCCATTTCGTGCACTACATCAACGGCGTCAAAACGATGGTGCTCATCGACAACGACGAAAAAGCCCGCCGCCCCGACGGCTTGCTCGCACTGCAACTGCATCAAGGCCCGGCGATGACCGTGCAGTTTCGGAACATTCGGATTAAACATTTGAAGTGACAGGAAAAATGTCCAACACCCTAACCCCAATGACCAAGGAATGACCAAGGAATGACCAAGGAATGACCAAGGAATGACCAAGGAATGACCAAGCTCAAATGACCAAAGCCAACTTCTTGGGCATTGGTTATTGGGATTTCCTTGGAGTTTGGTCATTGGTCATTGGAAATTAAAAGCAGCTTTATGAAAAAACTAATCTTCCTCCTCGCCTTTTCCCTCTCCGCCTTCGCCGCACCCAAAAAGGTCGTGATGATCGCCGGCAAGCCGAGCCACGGTCCATTGTCGCACGAGCACAATGCCGGCATCCAGCTCCTCGCCAAATGCCTCAAGCAAGGCGCCAGCGATCTTGTTGCGACCACCGTCGTGCTCAACGGCTGGCCGAAGGACAATTCAGTTTTCGAAGGCGCCGATGCGGTGGTGATTTACAGCGACGGTGGCGGACGCCACCCCGCGTTGCAGGGGAAAAATCTGGAACTGCTCGGCAAGCTTATGGACAAGGGCGTTGGCTTTCTCACCATCCATTACGCCGTGGAGCCCACCACGGACAAGGGCAACAAGGAATTTGTTGCGTGGCAGGGCGGTTGTTTTGAGACCCATTTGTCAGTCAACCCGCACTGGACGGCCAACTTCAAAACGCTTCCCAAGCATCCCATCACGCAAGGCGTCAAGCCCTTCAAGGCCAACGACGAATGGTACTTCCACATGCGCTTCGCGCCGGACATGAAAGGCGTGACACCCATCCTCTCCGACGTAGCCCCCGCCGACACAATGAAACGCGGCGACGGAGCGCACAGCGGCAACCCGACTGTGCGCAAATCAGTCGCGGCGGGTGAGAGCCAGCACGTTGCGTGGGCGTTCGAGCGCGCCAACGGTGGGCGCGGCTTTGGATTCACCGGTGGGCACAATCATCTCAACTGGGCCAACGACGATTTTCGCAAGACTGTCCTCAACGCCATCGTGTGGGTCGCCAAAGCCGAAGTGCCAAAAGCCGGTGTACAAAGCAAATTAGTGGAAAAAGATTTGTACGATAACCTCGACAAAAAAGGCGGCCGCCGTCCCAAGCCCAAAAGCAATCCCGGCCCCAAACCCACCGGTAAAATAACCGGCCCCAAAGCAGCAGCAGTTTCCAAAGTGCTGACCCAAAAAACCGGCCCCGCCAAGCTCGAGGCCAACATCGCGGGCGCGCAGGAATTGCACCTTGTCGTCACCGATGGCGGCGATGGTTTCAGCTGCGATTGGGCCGACTGGGCCGAGCCCACGCTCATCGACGCCGCCGGGATGCCCACGCGCTTAACCTCGCTGAAATGGAAAACCGCCTCCAGCGGATTCGGCAATGTGAGTGTGGATAAAAACGCCGGCGGCAAACCAATGCGCATCGCGGGCAAATCGGTGGCTTACGGCCTCGGCACGCACGCCAATTCGCTCGTCAGTTACACGCTGCCCAAAGGCCACAAGTTTGTGAAATTCAATTCCACCGTCGGCCTCGATAACGGCGGCACCGACCAAGGCAACTGCGGCAACCAAGCCAGCGTGCAGTTCCACGTGTTCACGGAAAAACCAAAATTTGTGGCGGCCGCATCCGGTGGCGGCCAAGCCGCTGGCGGGCGCACTCCCGAAGAGGCGCTGAAAAATCTCGACGTCCATCCCGCGTTGCAAGTCGAGCTATTCGCCGCCGAGCCGATGTTGCTCAGCCCGTCCAATATCGACATTGATCATCGCGGCCGCGTGTGGGTGTGCGAGGTCATCAACTATCGTGGCCACCGCAACAAGCGACCCGAAGGCGACCGCATTCTCATTCTTGAAGACACCGACGGCGACGGCAAGGCGGACAAAAGGAAAGTGTTCTATCAAGGCCGCGACATCGATTCCGCGCACGGCGTGTGCGTGCTCGGCACGGTGGACGGCAAAAACACGCGCGTCATTGTCAGCGCGTTGGACAAAGTGCAGGTGTTCACCGACGTGGACGGCGATGATAAGGCCGACAAAAAGGAGACGCTCTTCAGCGGCATCAGTGGCGCGCAGCACGACCACGGGATTCATCAATTTATGTTCGGGCCAGACGGCCGTTTGTATTTCAATTTCGGAAACTCCGGCAAACAGTTGAAGGACAAAAACGGCAAACCCGTCATTGATCTTGCCGGCAATGTGGTGAATGACAAGCGCCAGCCGTATCAGGAAGGAATGGTGTTTCGCTGCAAACTTGATGGCAGCGAAGTTGAAACGCTCGGCTGGAATTTCCGCAACAACTGGATGGTTACTGTCGACAGCTTCGGCACGATGTGGCAAAGCGACAATGACGATGACGGCAACCGCGGCGTGCGCATCAACTACGTGATGGAGTACGGCAACTACGGCTACAAAGATGAATTCACCGGTGCGGGTTGGCGAACCTCGCGCACCAATATCGAGAAAACCATCCCGCTGCGCCACTGGCATCTCAACGACCCCGGCGTGATGCCCAACCTCCTCCAAACCGGCGCGGGCTCGCCCACCGGCATTTGCGTTTACGAGGGCGACTTGCTGCCGAAAATTTTCCACGGCCAAATCATCCACTGCGACGCCGGCCCTAGCATCGTGCGCGCCTACCCCGTCAAGCCCAGCGGCGCGGGCTACACCGCCACCACCGTCAACATCCTCGACGGCGCCAAGCGCGACAAATGGTTCCGCCCCTCCGACGTGAAAGTGGCCCCCGATGGCTCCCTCATCGTCGCCGACTGGTACGACCCCGGCGTCGGCGGCCACCGAATGGGCGACCTCGACCGCGGCCGATTGTTCCGCATCACGCCCAAAGGTCACAAGGGATACAAACAGCCGAAGTTAGATTTTAAAACCGCAAAGGGTCTCGTGGCTGCGTTAAAGAATCCAAACAACTCCGTGCGGCAAATTGCATTTACAGAATTAAAGAATCGAAAAGAGGCCACCCCAACTTTGTTGAAGCTGTTTGAGGATGGCTCTCCACATCATCGCGCACGTGCCCTTTGGTTGCTCGCCCAGAACAAGGGCATCCGCACCCCTTTGCTAATCAAGGCCGCTGTTGATAGAGATGAAAATATCCGGGCATTGTCCATTCGCATTTCGCGTCAATTGAAGCTCAACACATTAATTTCTATCCGAAATAAGGCCGACGATAATAGCCCGGTTGTCCGCCGCGAATGCCTCATTGCTCTGCGGCATCACAAGAGTCCGGAAGCCCCCGCGCTGTGGGCGTATCTGGCCAACGCGCACGATGGCAAAGACCGTTGGTATCTCGAAGCCCTCGGCTTGGCGGCGGACAAGCAGGAAAACAAATTCTTTGACGCGTGGCTGAAGGCATCGCCCAAGCTCAACACCCCCGCCGCGCGCGACATCATTTGGCGTTGTCGTGGCACGCACGCGGCGAAGTATCTCGCCGACATCATCCTCGACAAATCTATTGCCGAGGAAGACAAACCCCGCTACCTCCGCGCCCTTGATTTCACCCCAAAAGGCAAGGAACGCGACGAAGCCCTCGCCCGTATTGCGCTGGGGTTGTAGCGCATTTTACAGACACGGATTTTCACGGATGTTTTTTAATCTGTGCGAATCCGTGTAATCCGTGTCTTTCATTTTCAAGACACTCCATTACAATGCCCGTGTGAAACAGTTCATCGCCATTTTATTTTTGGTTGGCAATTTATCCGCTGCGGAGCCGTTGCCGCCGGCGAAGGTGAACACGTTGATTGAGGCGTTGGGGCGGTTGAAGCCGGCTTTGGTGAATTCAAATGCCGCGCTCAAGGAGAAGCTGAATCAAGTGCTTGATTCGGTGCGGGGCGAGGCACGTTCGGTGGCGTTGATTAAAAAATTCCAAGTGAAAGGCCGCGAAGTGGATTTGTTGGTCGTGGCGGTGAAGCACCCCAATGACCCCGCCGGTGTGGAGGCGTTGGGAATGGTGTTGGCGGGTGACGGGAAAAAAGCCGTGGCTGCGTTGCTCATCGGTAAGGATGCCAAACAAGCCGCCGCCGTGGCGCGCGCATTGGGGAACAGCAATAACCAAAAAGTCATTCCGCTGCTCGTGCCTTTGGTGACCAACGCCGAGGTGCACGTCAATGTGCGCAAGGAAGCGGTGAAGGGTTTGGCGAATTTCGAGGCTGGCGCGAAGCAATTGCTGGCGTTGGCGAAGGCGGGGAAGTTGCCACTGAGCGCGAAGTTCACTGCGAGTCTTGCATTGAGCACGGTGCGTTGGCCGGCCATCAAAGCGGAAGCGGCGAAGGTGTTGCCGCCGCTTTTGGGCGCGAATGCAACGCCGTTGCCGCCGGTGGCGGTGTTGGCCAAGCGCAAGGGCAACATTGGCAATGGCGCGAAGATTTTTCTGCGCGAAGCGGTGCAGTGCGCGCGTTGTCACAAAGTGGGCGATGCGGGAATCGAAGTGGGACCGGCATTAACGGAGATTGGTGATAAACTGCCGAAGACGGAATTGTACGCGTCCATCCTCGATCCGAGCGCGGGGATTGCCTTCGGTTACGAGGCGTGGCTGGTGTTAATGAATGACGGCAATGCCGCCTTCGGCATCATCGAAAGCGAAACGGACGATGAAATTTCAATCAAAGGCCCCACCGGCGCAGTGACGAAACACGTGAAGGCGAATATCAAAAGCCGCGCGCAACAGCCGGTTTCGCTCATGCCGCCGGGATTGCATTTGACGTTGAAGGAAGCGGAGTTGGTGGACTTGGTTGAGTATTTGGCTTCGCTGAAGAAAAGGTAGGGCGAGCTCTCCGAGCGCGCCGCGGCGGTTTCGGAGAAACCGCCCTACCCTCACCCCGGCGGCCAAGCCATCGCTCTCCCGCCCAAAATGTGCAGGTGCAAATGGGGGACGGTTTCGCCTCCGTCTTTGCCGTTGTTGATGACGAGGCGGAAGCCGTTTTCTTGGAGGCCAAGGTCGTCGGCGATTTCGCGGGCTTTCAAAAGTAGATGACCGAGGACTTGATGATCTTCGGGCTCGGCTTCGGCGATACGGGGGATTGGTTTTTTGGGAATCACCAACACGTGCACGGGCGCTTGCGGGTTGATGTCGTTGAAGGCGAGGACGAGGTCGTCTTCGTAGACGATGTCGGCGGGGATTTTGCGGGCGATGATTTTCTCGAAGAGGGTCATCACACAATCATCAGCGTGAGCTTCGCTTGCTGTTGATGCTTGGAAACGATGTGGCGCAGGTAATCGACAATTTGATCATTGAGCTTCTGGCAGCGCGGGCTCCATTGTTTTGCGCCGGTGAGTTTCTTGACCGCCTCGCGCAGTCCTTTTACGCGGAGCAGTTCGGGTTTGCCGTGGAGGTCGGCGTGGATTTGGTCGCGCAGGGTGCAGAAGAAAACCATCTCCAATCCTTCGCCGGCTTGATGGGCGAGATCGTGCAGATTGGTTTCGGCGGCGTCGTCATTTGAAATTTCATCATCGTCGGCCATTACTTTGAATCCAAACCCGCGCAGAATGCGTTCGAGTGCGAGCGTGAATTCACCGACCGAAACGGAGGATTTATTTAGATCTACTTTGAAATGAAAGAGTACAGCTTCGGCCGCTTCGGTGACCATAAAGGGATCCAGCTCGTGCGCGGCATCGCCGAGTAACTCGACGGTGACGTCCTGCGCGGAGCAAGGGATGGCTTCGCCATCGGAGGTTTCAAAAACCAGGCAGTCGGTATGTAGCTGAATCATGCTTTGTCTCGAGTTTCTTCACGGCTTGGACGAAGTCATCGGCCTCCTCAAAGCGGCGGTACACGCTCGCGTATCGCACATAGGCCACTTGGTCAATTTCGCGGAGGCCGTTCATCACCGCCTCGCCAATCGCCATTCCGGGCACCTCCTCGGAGTATTCTTCTGAAATCGAATCATAAATACCCTGCGTGAGGTCCTCAATGACCTGTTGACTGATGGGGCGTTTTTGGCAGGCCTTGGAAATACCCGAGAGCAGTTTGTCCCGCGCAAATTCTTCACGACGCCCATCCCGTTTCACCACCATCAACCGTTGGTGTTCAATCTGCTCGTAGGTGGTGAACCGATGCGTGCACTGGGCACACTCGCGGCGGCGGCGAATAATTGCCCCCTCCTTGGACGAGCGCGAATCAATCACCTTGTCCTCAATACATTCGCACTTAGGACAGCGCATCAGTCAAATATTCCAAACCTCCTTGGCAGAAAGGCCACATATTGTGGCCAGCAAAGAAGTACCACACAGCAACTTGTGCGGTCAAGCATTCAAGCGTTGTCTCTTATTAACAGCGTGCTGATTTGTTCGCGCCTATTCGCAGTTTGCTCCCGTGAAGTTCCCGCCGAATTGGCAATCACAAGTTTGAATAACGTGAGCTTCGCGAAGAAAGAAAGTTGGCCGACACTCGGCGCGTTGTGCAAACCAAACGAACTCAACCGATGAGCGCGTCACCGCCCACCCGGGCGGCACGAAGCGTGCTCGCCGCGTGGCGGGGTATTGACCTCAGCGAACAAGAGCGCGCTCGTTCTGACCGCGCGCGGTCTCCCGCCCACCTGATGCCTAACGTGATGAAACGGTTGGGGTTGGACCAACGTCGGCGCGAGGCGGAGGTGGCCAAAGTGTGGCGCAACCTCATCGACCCCAGCGTGACCGCGCACGCGGAGCCTGCCGGCATTCACAAAGGCACGCTGTTTGTAAATGTGGACAGCAACGTGTGGCTTAGCGAAATCGTGCGCTACCGTCGGCACGAAATTTTGGAACGGTTACAAAACGCATTCGGAGCAGAATTCATCGCGCGTATTTCGTTCCGTGTCGGGTAGGGCGTGGTCTTTGGATCCGGCCTATTCTTCACGGATTAAATTTTCGTACCCCTCACGGAACGTCGGGAACCGCAACTTCCATCCCAGTGCCTTGAGTTTCGCATTGCGCACGCGCTTGCTCGTGGCCACCCGCTTGCGGGAAACCCGTTCCCCTTCCGGTGGCATGGATTTTTCCAAGCGCGATGCGAGCCATTTGAAAAACGCGAGTTGCGTGACCGGTTCGTCATCGGCCACGTTGTAAATTCCCGGCGCCAATTTTATCGCGGCGAGGATGGCGCCCACCACGTCATCGCGGTGGATCATATTAATCCAACGTTTGCCGCCTTCGGTGAGCACGGCTTCGCCTCTCAAGAATTGTCGAAAAAGATATCCCCGTTTCGGTCCGTAAATCCCCGCCACGCGAAGCACGGTGGCGGCTTGCGTGGCGTTGAGAAATAATGCTTCTGCCTCGCGCAACACCGGCCCGTCAACGGGGCTAGCTTCATCTACCCACGCGCTGTCGGTTTGGGGATACACGCTCGTGCTGCTGGTGAAGAGCACGCGTGTTGTTGAGTCGCCCAGCCAATCAAGCAGGTTTTTTGTGCCGTCCACAAACACCGCGCGATGCGTTTCGGCATCACCGCGAGCGGAGGATACGGTGTTGATTACCCAATCAAAATTACGCGGCAACGCATCGAGTGCACCGGCCTCGGTGATGTCGAGCGCGTGCGACGTGATGCCTTCGGCGGTGAAATTCGTTCGCCGTACGCCGTGGACTTCGTGGCCCATTTCGGCTAGAGCCTTTCCTAATGGAAGGCCGACGTAGCCGCAACCGATAAGGAAGATTCGCATTTCAGTCTAAGTTCCGTTCTTCGAGGTCATCCTCGTCGAAGCCGAAGTAGTGGCCGAGTTCGTGGAGGTAGGTGATGCGGACTTCGTCGAGGTAAACGGCTTCGTCGTCCCCGGCGAATTGCCAGAGGTTTTCGAGGAAGAGAATAATTTGCGTGGGTTGTGGATGGCTGCTGGGCGGGTCAGCCATGGATTCGCCGAGAAAAAGGCCGAGGGTGTCCGGCGCGATGCCGTCGGCGACGAGGCCGTCGTTGGGGAGGGGTTCAAGGGTGACGACCACGGCTTCAGCGGCAGGGCGCAGCGTGTCGGGCAGTGTGTCGATGGCGGTTTGCACTTCGGTCCGCGCGAGGTCGAGCAGGCGGTCGAAGTTGGGAGTCATGGCTTCGGGGAGGTTTTGCCGGAGTTACGGGAAGATTGAAACCGGGTGAGGGTTTTGGGGTTTTGTTGGAAAAATTCAGTGAGGTCGGCGAAGGTTTTTAGGGTGTCGGGGCTGAGATGATGCTCGATGCCTTCGATGTCGCGCGCTTGGGTTTCGTCGTCTAGGCCGAAGAGGGTGAAAAAACTGGCGAGCACGATGTGGCGATCGCGAATGCGCAGGGCCACGGCGCGGCCTGCATCGGTGAGGGTGATGGAACGGTATTTTTCGTAACGCAGATAGCCGTCGTCAGCGAGTTTTTGCACCATACTGGTGACGCTCGGCTGGCCGACGTTGAGCGATTGGGCGATGTCGGCCACGTGCGCGGAGCCTTTGGCCTCGATGAGCTCGTGGATGCGCTCGAGATAATCCTCGGCGCTTTGGCTGGGCTTGGTAAGGCTGGCTGGCGTGGCGGGCACGGGTGGAGGGTAAGTTACGTGGGCGAAGCTGGCAACGTGCATTTTGCTTGAGGAAATGGCGGGTCGGGTATAGGTTAATTGAAAGGGGCGGCAGTATCGTCCCGCAGCGATGGAGGCCACCCAATCAGCGGAAGACATCATTGGCGCGTTGCGGCGTGCCAAGGAAACAGGTGAGCCGTTGGGGCCGGAGCTGCTTGATTTGCGTGGGGTGCGGTTTACCGATGCGGATCTTTCGGGGCTGGATTTGACGGGTTGCAATTTTTCCGATTGCGAGATGAGCCGGTGCAATCTTTCCGGCGCGTGTTGCCCGAGCGCAAACTTCAACGGGGCTAAACTTTACAAGGCTACCTTGGATGGCGCGGAATTTCTCGGCACCACGTTTCGTGGCGCGAACCTCACTGAATGCAAAGCGCTCAAGACGGGGTTTGGCATGACCGATTTCACGGATGCCAATTGCTACCACGCGAAAATGGAGGACGCCACATTCGTGGAGGCACAAATTCGAAACGTCGATTTCCGCGCAGCCAAGATGGCGCGCACGCGATTGTACGAGGCGGATCTTGAGCGCACGGATTTTGACCAAGCCGACCTCAGCGATGCGGACTTGCGGGCGACCAACATCGAAGGCGTAAATTTCCGCAACACCTCATTGCGCGGCTCGCAGCTGCGCGAGGTGCAAAACTACACGCGCGCCGATTGGATTGGCGCGGACATTCGTGACATCGACTTCGCCGGCGCGTATCTCGTGCGCCAGCACATTATCGATGAAAATTTTCTGTACGAATACAAACACCAAAGCAAGATCACGCGCTGCGTTTACTATGTCTGGAAATGGACCAGCAACTGCGGCCGCAGCCTGACGCGCTGGGGATTGTTCCTCACGCTGAACGTGCTGCTCTTCGCCTTCATTTACTGGGCGCTCGATCAATGGGCCAAGCCGGCTGGCGGCGGCAGCCATCTTAAAGGCATTGAGGAATTGGGCGGCGACTTTATTCCGTACCTTTATTATAGCGTGGTCACCTTCACCACACTCGGCTACGGCGACGTGTCGCCCACTTCGGCGATTGGGCAGGGAGTGCTGATTGTGCATATTGCCTTTGGCTATTTGGGATTGGGCGCGCTATTGTCTATCCTTGCTACTAAATTTGCCTCACGCGGACATTGAACGATGTTTTCCTTTTTCAAAAACAAGGATCCCCACGCGCGGCTGCACGAAATTCTGGGTGACTACGAATTGCCCAAGTTTCGCAAAACCGTTTTGGAAGCCTTGCGCCGCCTGCGCGATCCCGGTGCTTCCTCCGCGCACATCGCCGAAGTCATGGCGCTGGATCCCGACCTCACCTCGCGCGTGATGCGCACGGTGAACTCAACCGCCTACGCCCCGCGCACCCCCATCAAAAGCCTCGACCACGCCGTGACGATGCTTGGCAAATCCGAGCTCGAACGCATTGTGATGATGCTCGGCGCAAAATTGGCCGTGCCCGGCAACGTACCCAAATATTTGGACATGACCGCCTTTTGGCAACGCGCCGGACGGCGGGCCGTCATTGCCCGCGAGCTGGCCGATATGACCGCGCCGCCATTGGCCGGCCTGTGTTTCTCCGCCGGTTTCTTGGAAGACTTTAGCGTGCCGATCATCGCCGCCAGCAAAGGCCGCGAGTACGCTAGAATTTATCAAGCCTCCGCCGAGAGCGAAAAGCCGTTGCACGAATTGGAGAAGGAAGCCTTCGGCTGGGACCACGCCGAGCTGGGCGCATTGGTGTGCAACGAATGGGAAATGCCTGAAGACATTGGCGCGGCTATCAGCGCGCAGAACGATCCGGACAGTGAGATGCGGCCTGACCCGATTTTTTATGTGCACGATCTGGAAACGCAGGAAGACGAGACGTGGCGCGATCATTTCAAGCAACAAGTCCTCACCCAATACGACGTGACCGAAAAGGCATTGAACCGGGTACTCGATGACGCAGAGACCAAAGCCAGAGATTTGGTGCGGTTGATTGCCTGAGTGCCATCAGCGCCTCCTTTAATCCGCGCCAAAAGAGCCGGTTCGGGCTGCATTGAGGGCTCGCTTCAAAAGGTCCGAAAAAACTGGCCTCAAAACTAATTTTCAATTTTTTCAGAAAAAGCTTGTGAAAAGTTTCACACACCCTATTTTGGCCGCGCTTTAGATTGTTTTCCCGCCCGTTTTGGGCGCAAAAAGCACTATTTTGATGCAAATGCAGAGGATATTGGTCGCCCTATTCCTGTTTCTCGCGATCCCTCTGGCTCTGGCCGAAAAACCGTCTTCCGACGAAAATCAGCCCGTGAGCCACGAGGAAGGCCATTCTGCGTCCGCCCACGGCGAGCACGCCGAAGGGCTTTCAGCTCACGCACCGGTGATTTATGAGGTGGGGCCGCTGCAAATTACTAACTCTATGTTTGTCACGATGATCGTGGCGTTGGGGATTATCATTGTGGCGCAGCTGGCTACGAGAAAAGTGCGGCTGATCCCTGCCGGCCTGCAAAATTTTGTGGAGTATCTTGTGGAAGGGCTTTACGGATTTTTCGAAAGCATCGTGGGGCCGCAGATGGTGAAGCAAACGTTTTGGTTCTTCGGCACGATCTTTATTTTCATTTTATTTTCCAACTGGTTCGGTCTCATTCCCGGAATGGGCACGATGGGCTGGGGCTTGGATGATCACGGCCACTTCGCCGAGCCGCTGATGCGCGGGGTGAATGCGGATCTCAACATGACCCTCGCGATGGCCGCGCTCTTTATGATTCTGTGGCTTTATTGGAGCCTCAAAGCGATTGGCGCGGGTGGGTTTTTGGGCCACATCTTTAATGTCAAAGGGCACGGATCGGGCTTCTTTGGAGTATTCCTTGTGATTGTGTTCATCTTTGTGGGCCTCATCGAGGTGGTCTCCATTGGCGTGCGGCCGGTGGCATTGACCTTCCGGCTCTACGGCAACGTGTTTGCCGGTGAAAATATTTTGGAAACAGTGATGAAGCTTGGCGGGCCGTACTTTGGTTGGCTGGCGGTGTTGCCGTTTTATCTGCTGGAAATTTTGGTGGGCCTCGTGCAGGCGCTTGTGTTTGCTCTGCTCACCTCGGTGTTCACCGCGCTGATGTGCGAGCATCACGACGACGACCACAGCGAGGAACACGCGCACTAACCAATTTCGGCGGTCGGACCATGCACGTCTGTGGAGGCCATCGGGAACAACTAAAAACCGAAACAACAGAAGGACAAAGACTATGTTTGCAGTAATTACTGGAACACTTCACGTGGGTCTTGCGGCCCTCGGCTCCGCCATCGGCGTGGGCTTGGTGGGTATGAAAGCCGCCGAGGCCACCGGCCGCAACCCCGGCGCCGCCGGCGAAATCCGGACTCAAGCGATCATCTTCGCCGCGTTGGCTGAAGGTATTGTGTTTATTGCGATCTTCCTCGCGAAGTAACGCATCAACTGCCGGACGGGTTCGCCCGTCCGGCAAACTGAATTTTTGAAATGGAAAACTTGATCTTACTAGCCGCGCAAGAAAGCGGCGGAGCCGCAGCGCAAATCGCCAAAGATTTTGGCGTCAATTGGCAGCTTTTCATATCGCAGTGCATCGCCTTTTTGGTGGTGGCGTTGGCGTTGAAAAAGTTTGCTTACGGGCCGGTGCTGAAGGTGCTGGAGGATCGCAAGCAGAAGATTGCCGAGGGCATTGAGAATGCCGACAAGATTAAGGCCGAACTGGCGAGTACGCAGGAGGCGAAGGATCAGATTTTGTCTGACGCCAATGCGAAGGCGCAGGAATTGATCGATGAAGCGCGGGCGGCTGCTGAGAAAGTGGGCGAGGCCAAAGCGCAGGAGGCGGTGAAGCAGGCGGAGGAAATTATCCGCAAAGCCCGCGAAGCCACCGAGGCGGATCGCGAAACGATGATGGCGGAATTGAAAGCCGAGATTGGCCGGTTGGTGGTGGAGACCACGGCAAAGGTCAGCGGTAAAGTGCTCACGAGCGAAGATCAGCAACGCTTGATCGATGAGACGAACAAGGAATTGGCCGCTTAATTTTTAGTTTGATGAAAGGCAGTAAACAATCACGGCGTGAAGCGAAGCAGCTTTTTAAAAGCTGCCGCATCGATGGCGCGTTGGACGAAGGGCGCGTGCGGCAGGCGGTGACGTTGGTGATTGAGAAAAAGCCGCGCGGGTATTTCGGCATTTTGCAGGAGTTGCAGCGTTTGGTGAAGCTGGATGTTTCCAGCCGCAGCGCGCGCGTGGAAAGCGCGGTAACGCTGAGCGATGCCCAACAGCAGAGCGTGCGCGAAAGCCTGGGCCGATTGAAGGACGGCGAGGTGGCAGTTGAGTTTGCGGAAAACGCGGATCTTATCGGCGGGATGCGGGTGAAGATTGGTGATGATGTTTTTGACGGCAGCGTAAAGACGCGTTTGGCCGGTTTGAGTGAAAGTTTTTAATCAGTTTAACGACGAAAAATTATGAGCAACCTACTGCAGGATATTGAAGCCCAAATCGCGGGCGCGAAAACAGATGTGGCCCGCGAGAACGTGGGTGTGGTGCGCGAGATCGGTGATGGCGTGGCGAAAATCGAAGGCCTCACCGGCGCGATGATGAACGAGATGCTCGACTTCGGCAGCGGCGTGATGGGCCTCGCACTGAACCTCGAGGAAACGGAAGTGGGCGCGGTGATTCTCGGCGACCACACCGGCATCGCCGAGGGCGACGAGGTGAAGACCACCGGCAAGCTGCTCTCCGTGCCTGTGGGCAAAGCGCTGCTCGGCCGCGTGGTGGATGCGCTCGGCCGGCCGATCGACGGCAAAGGCGACATCGCCGCCGAGGCAAATTATCCCGTTGAAAAAATTGCGCCCGGCATCATTAAACGCAAATCCGTTAGCCAACCAGTGCAGACCGGCATCATGGCGGTGGACGCGATGATCCCGATTGGCCGCGGCCAACGCGAGCTGGTGATCGGCGACCGCCAAACCGGCAAAACGGCCGTGTGCATCGACGCCATCATCAACAACGCGCGCATCAATAAAGAAGGCCTTGAAAGTGGCGATCCGAATTTCCGGCCGCTTTATTCCATTTACGTGGCCATCGGCCAAAAGCGCGCCAACGTGGCGAAGGTCATTCAAGACCTCGAGGAAAACGGCGCGCTGGAGCACACCATCGTGGTGGCTGCCACGGCGAGCGATTCCGCGACTAATCAATTCCTCGCTCCGTTCGCAGGCGCTTCAATGGGTGAGTGGTTCATGGACAACAACATGGATGCGCTGATCGTGTACGATGATTTATCCAAACACGCGGTGGCGTACCGGCAAGTATCGCTCGTGCTCAAGCGTCCGTCCGGTCGCGAGGCGTATCCGGGCGATGTGTTTTACCTGCACAGCCGGTTGCTGGAGCGCTCAGCGCGTTTGTCTGAAGATGCAGGCGGCGGTTCGCTCACTGCCCTGCCCATCATCGAAACGCAAGCGGGCGACGTTTCCGCTTACATTCCGACCAACGTAATTTCCATCACCGATGGCCAGCTCTTTTTGGAAACCGATTTGTTTTATCAGGGCGTGCGTCCGGCGATTTCCGTGGGCCTCTCCGTGAGCCGCGTGGGTTCCGCCGCGCAGATCAAGGCGATGAAGCAGGTGTCCGGCACCATCAAGCTGGACCTCGCGCAGTTCCGCGAGCTGGCGGCGTTCGCGCAATTCGGCAGCGACCTCGACGCCGCCACCAAAGCCAAGCTCGAACGTGGCAAGCGCATTGTGGAAATATTCAAGCAGGCGCAATTCAAGCCCGTGCCCGTGCCGGTGCAGGTGAGTATTTTGTGGGCCGTGCAGAACGGTCATTTCGATGACGTGGACGTTGAAGAGATGGACGCCACGCAGGACGCCATCACCGCCTATTTGCAGGATCGCAAATCCGATTTGTTAAATAAAATCACCGCCGAAGGCAAACTCGATGACGCCCTCGAGGCCGACCTCAAGTCCGCCATCGAAGATTTCAAATCGGCGAATAAGTAACGCACTCAATGCCCAGCACCCGAGACATCCGGCGACGGATCACATCCGTCAAGAAGACCGCGCAGATTACCAATGCGATGGAGAAGGTGGCGCAGGCCAAGATGGCGCGGGCGCAACAGGCGGCGATTGGCGGGCGACCATACGCCGAGCTGATGAATCGGATGCTCGGCGAGGTGGTGACGCACGCGGGTGATTTTGAACATCCGCTGATGGAATCGCGTGGTGGCGATCGGCGCGCATTAATTTTGGTGACCACCGACAAGGGAATGTGCGGCGCGTTGAACACGAATTTGCTGCGGCTGGTTTCCGATGAATTTATCAAGGACGACACGCGTGTGATTTCCGCCGGCCGCAAAGGTGCGCAGCACGCGACGCGGGCGGGTTGGGATTTGGCGGCGGAATTTTCGTATGCCGATCGACCGACCTTTGCCGAGGCACGGGCGATTACGAAAATGGCGGTGGGCCTGTTCGAAAGCGGCGAGGTGGATCACGTGGACGTGGCCTTCTCGAATTTCATCAACACCATCACGCAAAAACCGGAGGTGCAGACGCTGCTGCCGATCACGGAAATCAAAGGTGTCAGTGCCGGCGTTGAGGGTGAGGAAATGTCCACTGAACTGCCGGGCGGCACTACGGAATTTTTGTTTGAACCTTCGGCGGGCGGCGTGTTGGGCGAGTTGCTGCCGCATTATTTAAATTTTCAGATGCACCAGATTTTGCTGGAGGCCAAGGCGAGTGAGTTCAGCTCCAAGATGGTGGCGATGAAGAATGCCACCGATAACGCGAACAATCTCATCAAGGATCTCACGCTCACTTATAACAAGATGCGTCAGGCGGCGATTACCAATGAGCTGTTGGAAATTACCACGGCTCAGATGGCCCTCGGGAATTAATGCAATTTAAGGAATAATTTTAACCAGATAATCACGAAATGAATAAAGGCAAGATTGTACAGATCATTGGACCGGTGGTGGACGCGGAGTTCACCGACAGCCTGCCCGCCATTTACAACGCGCTCACCGTTGAGTTCGACGTGGACGGCAAGACCACCAAGCTGACGCTCGAGGTGCAGCAGCATTTGGGCGACAACTGGGTGCGCGCTGTGGCGATGAGCTCCACCGAGGGCTTGCGGCGCGGAATGGAACTCACCGACGCCGACGCGCCCATCAGTATGCCCGTTGGCGATGCGGTGATGGGCCGCGTATTCAACGTCACCGGCGAGGCCGTGGATGAGCAAGGGCCGGTTGAGGCCGACACGTTCAACCCCATTCACCGCGCAGCACCACCGCTCACCGAGCAATCCACTTCGCAGCAGGTGCTGACCACCGGCATTAAGGTCATCGATTTAATTTGCCCGTTCCTGAAGGGCGGCAAAGTTGGCGCGTTCGGCGGTGCGGGCGTGGGCAAGACGGTGATCATTATGGAGCTGATCAACAACATCGCGAAGCTGCACGGCGGCATTTCGATGTTCGCCGGCGTGGGCGAACGCACACGCGAAGGCAACGATCTTTACAACGAAATGATCGAGGCCGACGTCATCAAAACTGAGAAGGACGAAAACGGTCACACGAAATTTAATGATCGCGGTTTGCCGGTGCTCGCGCCCGGCTCGCGGATTGGGCTGGTATACGGCCAAATGAACGAACCGCCCGGCGCGCGTTTGCGCGTGGCGCTTTCGGCATTGGCGGTAACCGAATATTTCCGCGACGAAAAAAATCAGGACGTGCTGCTTTTCGTGGACAACATTTTCCGCTTCTCACAAGCCGGTTCCGAGGTGAGCGCGTTGCTGGGGCGCACGCCGTCGGCCGTGGGTTATCAACCGACGCTAGCCGCCGAGATGGGTGATTTGCAGGAACGCATCACTTCCACAAAGAAAGGTTCCATCACCTCTTTCCAGGCGGTGTACGTGCCGGCGGATGATTTGACCGATCCCGCACCCGCCACCACGTTTGCGCACTTGGACGCCACCATCGTGCTCGAGCGTTCCATTGCCGAGCTGGGCATTTATCCGGCGGTCGATCCGCTGGCGTCCACTTCGCTGGCGCTCACGGCGGACATCGTGGGCGAGGAGCATTACCGCGTGGCGCGCGGCGTGCAGGCGGTGCTGCAACGCTACAAAGAATTGCAGGACATCATCGCCATTCTCGGCATGGACGAACTTTCGCCGGAGGACAAACAAACCGTGTTCCGCGCGCGTAAAATTCAGCGTTTCCTTTCGCAGCCCTTCAGTGTGGCGGAAGTGTTCACCGGCACGCCCGGCAAACAGGTGGACGTGGCGGATACCGTCAAAGGCTTCGCCGAAATTCTCGATGGCAAACACGACGACGTGCCGGAGAGCAATTTCTATATGAAGGGCGGCATCGACGAGATTCAGGACTAACATCGAAGATGGCCGACACGCTCAAACTTGAAATCGTCACCCCGGAGGCAGTGATTTACTCCGAGGACGTGGAGATGGTCACCCTCCCCGGCAGCGAAGGCGACACGGGCATTTACCCGAACCACGTTCCATTGATGACCAAAGTGCAGGCGGGCGAACTCATCGTCAAAAAAAGTGGTGCTGAGGATATTCTGGCTGTGGGCGAAGGCTTCGCGGAAATCACCGGCGACCACGTGGCCATCCTCACTGACAACGCCATCGGCAGCGCAGACATCGACGAAGCCGCTGCCGAAGAAGCCTTGGCCAAAGCCGAAAAGAGACTCGAAGAAGGTGGCGATTTGACCGAAGACGAAGCGAAGGCACTCAACCAAGCCATCCTTTACTCCGCCGCCCAACTCAAGGCGAAGCGATCCAGACGATAAACTTGCTAACGCGTTTGCGTGAGCTTGAAGAGGTCGAACACCGCGTTTTCAAATATTTCCGAGGGGAACTCAAACACCACTGGTTCCTGTTTCAACGGATCCGTGGCCATCGCATACGGATTGCGCCTGGGGGATCGCCGACCGAATTCCAGTTTGCGTTCAACCGTTTCACCACCGCGCCGGAGCTGCAACGTTAGCATTTTTTTCTCCTCAAGAATTCCGTACACCCCGCGCTTGTCATCACCGCGTGCAGTCCAATCGTGGGCCTTGAATCGCCCGAGTTGATTGATCGCCAGGTTGATTTCGCCGGATTCTTTCGCTGAAAGCTGCAGCCCCGGTTGTGTCCATTGGCCGGCGTTGTTGCGCTCGAGCGTGGCTATTTTGTCGCCGAGGGTTATGGTAAATTTAACCACGTCCTTGCCGGTGAAATTCCACAACTGCCGGTCGCGCAATTGATACGACCACGAAGGCAATCGCTGTTGATCTGCTCGAGCCACAGTGTAAGCCGTGTCTTCGTCGTGGCGGCGAGCGTACAGTTGGTCGCTATTGTTAACGGGCGAGCCGAACGAAATTTGCGAGCGGATCGTGTTTGTGCCGCCGCGATTGCGCAGGGTGAAACTGGCGCTTGGCTGGGCGAGCCCGTATTCGTCAAAGTTGGCGACCACTTCCGCAGCCCGATCAACGGCTTGGAGTCGGCCGAGATTTGCGAGTAATTCAAACACCAATTCCTGATCTGCCGGCAGCGGTACGGGCGCGGTTAGGCTCCACACGCTATTGGTGTTTTGCGTGAGGGTGAAGGGCTCGTTGGCCATCACTTCGATGCGGGCGAGTTCGCTGGGCACAAACCGGCTGGCGAGGTGGCGGTCACAAAAGGTCCAATCCTTGGAGCGCAGGGGCTCTAATTCAGCGCGGGCCACGATGACCACGTTGGAATGGTTCATCAGCCGCGCATATACCAGTCCTGGTTGGTTGGTGGGGCTGTGGCCGAATTGCACCCAAGCTAGGCGGTTGGTGCCTTGCCGCAGTTCCAGCTCCGCCGCAGGCGGGCGTAAGCCAAACGCTTCGAGTTGGGCCGCGTGCCGATCGGGAACAAAATGCTGTACTTCCCATTGCCATAATTGCGTGAGCACTTGCTGGATATATTGGCTGTTGCCGCGCTTCACCGGTTTGGGTTGGGTGACGCTCCATATTCGGTTGGTGGCCGGGCGGTTTAGTGTCATCCGCAGTGGGCCGTTACGCATCATCACCGTATCGATTTTTGCTTCGCGTTGGCTGAGATGAAACACCAGGCGATCGCGCCACACATGATTGCCTGCCGGGAAGTAATTGAGAAATTCTTTGGGCAAAACAAACACCCCGTCATTGCCTGAAGATTGTGCGTAAATGGAATGGCTCAACAGGACTTCACTGCCCAGCCGTAGCTCCAGCGGGTTGCCGCCATCGCGTTCCAGGTGAAGAATGACTTTGGGTGGAGCCAGTTCGAATTCAGATAAATGGCTTACTTCGCCCGGCTTCAAATAATCGGTGGCGGTCAGTGCCGCGCACGCTTGCAGCAGCGCCAGTACCGGCTCGGCTTGCGCGGGATAGTGCATCGGTTCGGTGAATCGCCATTGGCCGGCATCCTGTTCGAGGCGGAAAGAGTTGGTGCCATAAGAAATGCGCAGGGCGCGAATGTTGTTGGGCTTGAACGCTCCCCAAAGCTCCGGCACTTCGGAAGGGCTCGGCGCCGCCTCGCGTTCGAAGGCCCAAATATAGCCGAACATAATCACCACCGCGCCCAGCAGCCACATTGTTTGTTTCGTAATCATGGGTTCATTCAGGCTCGCCTTCGCAGCCACACCATTGCGCCCAGTAACAACGTGCCGGCGGGCAATATGCCCAGCAGCAGTGCGAACATCCGGTGTTTTTGCGGTTTGGTATATTCAAATCGATATTCGCGAATGGGTTTGGGCCCGATGCCCTTGAGCAGCGAAGCGCGGTTGAGCAGCCAGTTGATCGTATGCCATGCAAACTCGCGATTGGCGTCCGTATCCATTCGGTCATTTCGCAAGAACGCGGAGTCGCCCACCACCACCAGCCGCGTAAGCCGTGTGGCATTTTGTGCCTGTACGCCCGGGATGGCACCCTTCTCCACCGCTACCGCCACCGACAGTGAACCCGAACGGGTGATGCCTGCCGGTCCGTTGGCGCTGGTTTCCCGCGCGGTGGCGGTGGGGCCGGTAACCATCAGTGTTGTGGCTTGGGTGCCTTCTGCGGCCAGCGCGCTGTTGGTGTTCGCTTCCACTCCGCGCGGCATCAGAAGCCGCACCGCGAGTTCTCCTTTTTGCAACGCGCGCACGGAGGGATGCGACATAAATTGTTGCACCCGCAAAGTGCCATCGCCCAACGTGTTTTCAGGATCGAGGATCACATCGTTGTGCGCGGTCACCGCCCAGCGTTCGAGTAAATATTCCAGGCCCGCGCGTGAATCGCGGTTGAGCAACACCATCATCCGTCCGCCATTTTGCAAATATTGCTCCAGCTTGGCGCGTTCAGTGGGGCCAATTTCCGTGCGCGGTCCGGCCAGCACCAGCAACCGGCAATCGGTGGGGATGCCCGTGTTTCGATTGAGCTGAAGCGGGGACGCCACCGCGCCAAGGTCCGTCAACAGCCGCAGACATTTTGTGTAGCCGGCATTGCCCGTGTTCGTGGGGCTATGCTCGCCGTGGCCGGTGAGAAAATACACCTGCGGCTCGACCGGATTCGACACCGCGTTGATTGCGGAGGTAAAATGTAATTCGCCAAGAAACGCCGTGCGCTTAAATACCAATTCGCCTTTCGGAGTTCGGCCGGCCACATCCATTTTTGTGAGTTGTCCGTGAGTGATAATTTGCATCCGTTGATTGGCCTCGAAGATCACCAGGTTGCGCGCCTGCTCCGGGAGTCGACAGCGCCGGATCACTTCCCGTGCGCGGGCCGGTTCGCGTAACGGATTGACCGTCGTGAAGCGTATGAGTGGATTGGCGTGTTGATATTTTTTTAACAGTTCCAGCACCAACACCCGCGTGGATTCTTCCTCGTCATAAAACACCGTCACGGTCACGGTATTGTCCAATTGCCGCAGCATCACCTCTGTGCGCGAGGAAAATTTGAGGTCGATATTTTCTGCTACGGACGCTCGGGAATAATTTCGATACGACAGGTAATTGGCCATTGCCGTCAGCGCCAACACCGAAAGCACCGCCAGCGTGCAGTTGATCCACCCGCTCCAACGGCGGCCGGTCGAGTAGCTTTCATTTCCGGGTGTGCTCATTTATTTCCAGCGTCGGCTGCCGATGGATTGGCAGGTGAGGAACAAAAACACGGCGGTGAGGCTCAGGTAAAAAATCACGTGCCGCGTATCGATGATGCCCGAGGAAAAATCCTTCATGTGTTCCAGTACCGAAATGTGTCGCAGCGCGGTGTACATCGGGGTGTCGGTCGGCGGGCTGATTTCTCCCAGTAACCCGATCATAAAAATTCCAGTCCCCAGCGTGAAGCTCGTCATCGCCGCGACGATTTGGCTGCGCGTGAGGCTGGAGGTGAAGCACCCCAGCGCCATATAAAATGAACCAATCAACGCGATCCCCAGAAAAGTGCTCGCCACCGGCCCGGCATCCACCTGTGGGAAAACCGCCGCATAGTGCTTGAGAATGAACGGAAATGCCGCCATCGGCAAAAACGTCAGCAAATAAAAACCGAATGCACCGCTGAATTTTGCCAGCACCACTTGCAGGTCACTCACCGGCGTGGTCATCAGTGTCTCAAACGTGCCGGTGGATTTCTCGCGGGCGAAGGTGCGCATCGTGATCACCGGCGTCACGAGCAGCAGGACCAGCCAAAACAATCCCGTGCTTGGGAATTTTTCTGTGATCGGTAAATCAAATGGCCGGTTGTTCAGCGTGTCCACAATGAGCAACAAACTCAGCCCCAGCAAGAACTGCACGCCCGCTAAAATCACATAGCCGCGGAAGGACAAAAAATGTCCTGCCAATTCGCGCCGCGTGAGGGTGATCAACGTGCTCATTCGTCTTCGTCCTTTTGTGTGATATGAACAAAAATATCCTCCAACGTGTGGCGGTCACGCGTCAGTTCGCGCAACGGCCAGCCACGGGTGCGCGCAAGCGCGGCAATTTCCGAACGTAAATCTAGCCCGTCGCGCGGCGTCAAGCGGCAGCGCTGGAAGCGCCCTTCCGCCGGTGTGATGCGGTGGTGTTCCACTTCGGCCATTTCTTCCCAAGCCGTTTCCAAAACATCCGGCTCCGCTTCCAGTTCCACGGTGATGCGCTGCTGCCCGCCCAGCTTGCGCTCCAAATTGGCCGGAGTGTCTGTGGCCTCCACGCGTCCCTCGTGGAAAATCATTAGCTGTGAACACGTCACTTCCACCTCGGGCAAAATGTGCGATGAAATCAATACCGTATGATTTTCCGCGAGCTGTTTTATGCACTGCCGCACGGTGCGCACTTGATGCGGATCGAGCCCAATGGTGGGTTCATCGAGAATGATCACTGCCGGCTCGTGTACGAGTGCATCGGCCAAGCCCACACGTTGGCGGTAGCCCTTGGAGAGTTCGCCAATCATTTGCCGTGCGGCATCGGCGAGATTGAATTGTTCGATCACCGCATCCACGCGATCGCGGCTGGCTTGTTGCCCCAGCCCTTTGAGCCGTGCGCGAAATTTCAGATATTCCCGCACACGCATATCTGTGTGCAGCGGGTTGTTTTCCGGCATAAACCCCACGCGCCGCCGCACCTCCTGCGAGGCTCCGGCGACGTCGTAGCCGGCGATCCGCACGGTGCCTTCGGTGGCGGCCAGAAATCCGGCGAGGATGCGCATGGTTGTGCTTTTGCCCGCGCCGTTGGGGCCCAGGAAACCGACAATTTCACCGCGCCCCACGGTAAAGGAAATATCGCGAATTGCCGGACGGCTGCCGTAAAGTTTGGTGAGGTTTTCCACCTCAATCATTGGCTTGGGCGCGGGGATGTCGTGAGTGTTGTCCGCCATCTAACGTGCCTTCAATGTTGCTTCGCCGCTATGCCGTTGGAGGAACGCTCCGCGGCGGATTTCCCAAACGACTCCCAGTCGCACGGCTTCGCCGCGTTCCAATCCGCGGATCATTCGCGCAAAGGCCACCACATTGGGCGGCGTAAGTCCGTTAACTTCGCGAATCGTGCTGCCGTGTTTTAGATTCGCCAATGCCCCCGGGCCATCGGCTTCCACTTCGGTAATTAAGTAACCGCCAAAAAACGAAAGGCCCGTTTGTTCTGCCACTGCGCGGGTGAGGGGTCGCACTGTGAGGCCGAGGCGTTGCTTGATGAGCTTGGCGTTAAATACTTTTTCCTCCGGCTGCATCGTGACGGTCACCGGGTGTGCGCGTCCGCCGCGAAAGATGCGAATCTCTGCTTTGATGTTCTGGTTCGCACCGCCTGTAGTAATGGCCTTGGCCCAGTTCACAAACCCGTCTACGGCCTTCCCGTTGACTTCCAGCACCGTATCGCCGGCGGACAGTCCGGCGTGGGCAGCGGGGCTGCCCGGTTCCACGGTCGCCAGCCGCAAGCGGTCGCCATCCACCCGCACCCGCGCGCCCAGCCAGAGGCCGCGCAGATATTCCGGGGTAAAAAAATCGCCGAGCGCCGCGTTCACGCGCTTAATGGGAATGGAAAAGCCGAGGCCCTGTCCCTGCCGGTGGATGGCCACATTGATGCCGATGAGCTTGCCATCGAGATTGACGAGCGGGCCTCCGCTATTTCCGGGGTTGATGGCCGCGTCGGTTTGCAGCCAGTTGGCGATATCGAGTACGGCGTTGGCCTCGGGTGCACGGCGGGCTTTGCTGCTGAGAATGCCGCGGCTGACTGAGCCGCCGAGGCCGAATGGATTGCCGAGCGCAAGCACGGTTTCGCCGAGCAACAAATCGTCATCGCGCGCGAAGGTGACGGCTTTGAATTGCGTGCCGGGCTTGGCTTTGAGTTTGAGCAACGCCAAATCAGCGCGCTGGTTGTATGCCACGCGTTCGGCCTCCAACTCGCGTCCGTCGCTGAGCCGAACTTGGATGCGCGTGGCGCGGCGCACCACGTGGTCGTTGGTCAGCAAATAGCCTTCGGGATCAATGATCACGCCCGAGCCGAGGCTTTGGCGTACATCGCGGTGTGGTTGCCCATGTTGCCCATGATAGGGATTCCAGAAATCGCGAAACAATTCCGCAAAGGGATCGCGGATTTCCATCACCGTCTCGGTGCGGATATTGACTACCGCGGGCATCACTTTTTCCACCGCGCGCACGACGGCATCGCGCCTCGGGCCGTCCGCCGCTGTGGCGTGCATGGTCAGTGCGAACAGTGCAAATATAATATTGACGATTTTTTTCATGAGATTAGGGTTTATTCAACCCCAGCGCGCGCAGTGTCCAACGCCAATCTGGCAGAAAAATGAGCCTCGTGCAACGGCAAGCCGATTGAATGACAGGCAGCTTTTATTCACAATGGCGCGCCCAATCTGTGGAGGCGCAAGTTCGCGAGACCGCCGGAGACACACCGCCCGAGCGGCTAATGCAGTCCATTTGGCAGCACCAACGCCTTCGGCGTGAGGCGCTGCTAACCACCGATGGCCGCCCGGTGCGGGTGTTACATCCGGGTTTTTGGAATCACGAAGCCGGCCCGGATTTCCAGCGCGCCGTCATCCAAGTGGGCGATGTAGTTCCCGCCTGCGGGGATGTGGAAGTGGATTCCACCGGCGCCGATTGGCGCGCGCACGGTCATCACACGAATCCCGCCTTTGGAGGAGTCATTTTTCACGTCATTTGGAATGGCCCCGCCAAAATCGCCCTGCCTACGTTGCGCATGCAGCCTCATATCGATGCCCCGCTTGCCGAGCTGGCTGATTGGCAGGCGGCGGAGCCGTGGTTGCCGTTGCAGTTTGCCGGTAAATGCCGCGCGCCGCTGGCTGAATTAACCATTGAACATCAAGAGACTCTACTTAGTGAAGCGGCCGCCGTGCGGTTGGGAGAAAAGGCTGACACCCTCGCCCGGCACGCGCGACGGCACGGTTGGGAAAGTGCCCTTTGGCACGGGTTGTTCCGCGCGCTTGGTTACAAGAATAACACGTGGCCGATGCAACACCTCGCGGATCATCTGCCCACACTGCGCGCCATCGGGACTGCCAATGCAATGGGCTGGCAGGCGCGTTTGCTTGGCGTGGGCGGATTGCTCACCGACAATTTACCTGCACAAACGCCCGCTGCCCGCAAACACCTCCGAGCGCTTTGGGATTGCTGGTGGCGCGAACGTGATGCGTTTGAGAACATCATTTCCCCCAAAACGGTTTGGCGCTTTGGCGGCTTGCGTCCGGCCAATCATCCCATCCGTCGCCTCGCCCTGCTGGCTCATTGGTTGGCGCGCGCTGACTTGCTGGCGCGCTTGGAGCAGTGGTTGCACATTGACTTCCCTAAAACCAAACTTGCATCTTCATTAACCGAAACGCTCGCCGTGCAGCCGGAGTCATTTTGGAAACATCACTGGACTTTTCGTAGCCCGCCTCAGCCCAAGCCCTGTGCCTTGCTCGGCACCGCGCGCGTGACGGACCTTGCCATCAACGTCATTCTCCCGTGGTTCCATGCGCGAGCCGTCGCCGGCAACAACTCTGAAATGCAATCCCGTATCGCTGCCCGCTATGCCGTGTGGCCTCCTTCGCAGGATAACGCCATCCTTAAACTCGCCCGCCAACGGCTCTTCGGCACTCCGCGCCGTCTCGCCAATGCCGCCGCCCAGCAGGGACTCATCCAGATTACCCGTGATTTCTGTGACCACGCTCCGGCCACCTGCGAGGGCTGCGCTTTCCCCGATCTCGTGCGAGGCTGGGCGGAAAATTTTGATTTAAAATAAATCGACACGTTGAGGCATTTCTCGTTTCCTTTGGGCGTTCGCTGAACACTATCTGGCCATGGAAACACTGCTTGCTGCCGCTACTGAACCTGTCGATTACACGCCCTTCTGGATCCTCGCCGCTGGCGTGGTCTTTGTCATCCTCAGCATTGTCAAATTTCGACTGCACCCCTTTCTGGGTCTGACTTTGGGGGCCGTGCTGGTGGGCGTGCTCACTCCGCAGCTGCCGGACAGCTACAGTGAAAAACAGGCCCAGCTCATGGAAAAGTTGAAGCAGTATGATACCACCGGAGAAAACGAAAAACCGGATGGCTATTTCAACGCCACGGAGCAACTGGCGATTCCGGAAGCGGACCGCCAGGAGATGACCAAGAATCATTTGCGCCCGGACGGCAGTGTGAATCATTGGGGCAAGGCGGTTTCGTTGTCCATGGCTGGGTTTGGCAAATTGGTGGGAGGCATCGGGTTCGTGATCGCCATGGCGGCGATTATCGGCATGTGCATGATGGAAAGTGGCGCGGCGGACCAGATTGTGCGGCGGTTGATGAATACCTTGGGCGAGGACCGCGCGGCTTGGGCGATGTTGATCAGTGGATTCATCCTATCGATTCCTGTGTTTTTCGATACGGTTTTCTTTCTGATCATTCCGCTGGCGCGGGCGTTGGCGTTGCGGACGGGCAAAAACTACACGCTTTATGTGTGTGTGGTGGCCGGCGCGGGCGCGATTACCCACACGATTGTGCCGCCCACCCCCGGGCCGTTGATGATTGCCGAAAACCTCGGGCAATCTGCGGGCGCGGCCATCATCGCCGGATTGTTCGCCTCCATCATCCCAGTGGCAATCGTGATGTGGCTGGCCAAGCGGTTTAACGAAAAGCTGAACATCCCGCTCCGCGAGACGCGCGGTTCCTCGCTGGAGGAGCTGGGCAACATCGTAAAAAAGAAGGCGGACGAGTTGCCGGGGTTTGGCATTTCCCTGCTGCCGGTGGTGTTGCCGGTGGTGTTGATCGCCATGGTGACGTTCGTGGATTTTCTGGGTGAACTGGATGGGGTGAGCCTGCATGTCCCCGCGGCCTTGATGGGGGTGCTGGAATTTTTGGGGAACAAAAATGTGGCGATGTTTCTCGCGGCCTTGATCGCCATGTACACGCTGGCCAAGCAACGGGGATGGACGCTCGACAAACTGGGTGAGTCTGTCAATTCCCCGCTGGAGGTGGCCGGTGTGATCATCCTCATTACGGGTGCGGGCGGCGCGTTTGGCAGCATGATCCGGGAAACGGGCATTGGCGACACTATCAAGCAAATCGGGGTCAGTGAGGGCGGCACGGCGGGCATGTTGTTCATGGCGTGGCTGTTGACGGCGGTGATTCGCGCCGCGCAGGGTTCGGCCACGGTTTCAATGATCACCGGCTCAGGCATCATGGCCCCGATTTTGGCCGCGATGGCCGCCGACGGATCGCTTGGGTGTCATCCCATTTATTTTTGCCTCGCGATTGGGTTTGGGGCGTTCCCGCTTTCGTGGATGAATGACAGTGGGTTTTGGGTGGTGCAGCGGATGAGTGGGTTCACCGAAAAAGAAACGCTGAAGACGTGGACAGTGATGCTCACGGCCATCGGTGTGGCGGGCATCATTCAGGTGATGGTGATGGCCTCGGTGTTCCCCTTGAAGCCAGACAAACCGGCGGCGAAACCAGAGGCCGCCGCTCAGGTCAGTTTAATTCCAACGTCGGATTTAGTAGTGCCTGATGAGCTTCGGCTTCATCGGCGAAGATGACGCGGATGGACTTAAAGCGGTTCGTGCGCCAGTGATCTTCTTTGAGTAGCCATTCTTTCACAAAATTCGCCACCGTGTGGCGCGCTTCTTCGCGCACCTGTCTCACGTGATTTTCCTGCTGCGCATAGCTGTTGAAGCGCGGGGTGAGTGAGCGCTCCAGCGCGGCCATTTGTTCATCGGCATTCCAGCGGCCCCAGCCTTGTTCGGAGCGTTTAGACATTCGGTCGGTGTGGATAGCCACCGGCAGTGAGGCGCGCAGGCGCGGGGCAATTACCACGCATTGCTGGTCGTGGACTTCGAGTTTCCACGGATCACTCAGGCGTAGGTGATAACGAAACGTAGCGGGTACTTTGATTTCAGTGACGGTGGTTCCGAGGCTGATTTGTCGCCACAAAATGGTGCGCTTGTTGGTGCGTTTAATGGTTTCGGTGTACTTGATCGTGGCCAATTCGAGGTTGCCTTCGCCGGTGCCTTTGACTTCGGGGATGGATTCTTCAAAGGTATGTGTGATTTTCGTTTGCTGAAAACGATCCGCAATATCCGACACTTTACGGAAACTTTTCTCCACTGCGCCTGCTGTTTCTTTCACCGTGGCGAGGGTGGTTTCCTTTGCGGTGTTAAGCGATTTGATAAATGCCCCCAAGGCAATCAACGCCAGCATCAGAATCACAATCGGCCATCGCCATTCGCTGAAGTTACTGGGGGTTTCCTGCAAAGATTCATCTGTTCCCATGCCCTCAATATAACATTCAGCAGCCCGTCTGGCGAGCCTGCAGTAACCAGCGTTGTCCGTTGCACGTCTGTTGAACTATGAATACGGACCGGCTTGCCAAAGTCCGTGGGGGCCCAAAGGGCTCCCGGGCGTTTACCCTCATTGAGTTGCTCGTGATCTTTGCGCTCATGGCCATGATGCTCTCGATGATGGGCCCGGCCTTTGTGAAGGTGCGCGACAAGGCGCAGGAACTGCAGTGCCTGAACAATACCCGAAATCTTTCCATCGCGCACACGATTTATTCCAGCGATCACAACGACCAACTTGTTCCACATGCCGTGTGGCGTCCGCCTCACAACGGCGCGCTGGTGCCCACGGTGAACCTGACTTTCTGGCCCGACCTCCTGCAAGCCTATGTGGGTGATGACCGCGTTTTTCGCTGCCCCTGTATGCACTGCGGTTCAGAGCGCGCCATCGGCTATGGTATGAACCTGCAAGTATCCGGCGCATTTCTTGTGCAATCGGAATCCGACACCCCGTCCTTGGCGGAAATTCAACGGCCTTCGCAAACCGTATTGTTTGCCGACGCTGCATTCGTGACACGCGCCACAATGAACCGCCCGATCAATGAATGGCAGGAAGACGCCACCCGCCCACGTGGCTGTTGGACGCTTCGTTCGGCTGCGGATCCACTTTGGTATTTTGCTCCTGCACGGTTGATGCCCCGCCATCTTGGTCGAGCGAACAATGCCTTTGTGGATGGCCACGCCGAGACGCTCACGCCTGCCCAGCTTGGCTATGGATTGCCATTGCGGCATCCAAACAATTTATGGGATCGGTATTGAACACAGTGATTTATCCTGTATCCGTGTTCACATAAACCTGCTTATCCCGTCCGCCGCCACGGACCGGTGATGGCGAGAGTAAACCCTTGGCGCTGGATGTTCACGAAGAGCGTGGTGCCATCAGGCGAAAAAGTGGCCCCGGCAAATTCGCTGTTGCTCGCGGCGTTGCGGGCGATTTTATAAAAACCGCCCTGCGGCGAAATGCCGGAGAGAAATTGCTCGCCCGGGCCGTCTTCGCACAACACCAAATCACCCCACGGCGCGACTGTGAGATTATCCGCGCGGTCGATGATCGCCTGATCATTCGGCTCCGCGTAGAGTTCCAGCGTGCCGGTGGCGGGGAGGTATTTCCAAATTTGGCCGTACTGTTTTTTGCCGCCATTGGTGCAGACGAAATATACGCTGCCATCCGCCCACCACATCCCTTCGCCCCGCGCGAATTTCGCTGCGCCTTTGGCCTGCGCCTGCAGTCGCAAATCATTCTTGGGAGATTCCACCTCATTGAGGTCCACCCACGTGATTAAATGCTTCGCCCCGACGCGCACGATTTGCTCCTTCCAGTTTCGTGTGTCTAAAGCAAATGAATCGCGCACCACCAGCGCCTGCAATTTTCCGCCCGCGGCGAGCGTGCCGGGGGTCTTGGGGATAAACCGATAAATCGCGCTGTCGCCCAGATCTTCCGTTTGATAAACGATGCCTGTTTTGGGATCCACCGCCACCGCTTCGTGCCGGAAGCGCCCCATCGCCTTCAACGCCACCGCGTGCGCAAGGCTCGGCTGCGTGGTGGCCGGCACTTCAAAATTATAACCGTGGTCGTGCATCAACGTGCCGCCCGCGCGATCCGCGGTTTCCTCGCAGGTGATCCAGCTGTTCCATGGCGTGGGCCCGCCCGCGCAATTGCGCACCGTGCCGGCGAGACTGAGAAACTCCCGCACCGTGCGTTCGCGTTTGGTGTCGTACACCACCGTCGTTGTGCCGCCGAGGCTGGGCGGCACTTGCTTGCCTTTGTGTTGCCCGCCGGCGTCATACATTTTTGCGCGGATTTTATCCGTGAGTTTTTTATTACTTTCACCAAAGGGCCCGGACGAGCCGGTGATCGCCGGATTCAATTCGTGATTCCGCACCAACACCGTCAACCCATTCTCCCCCGGGAACGCCGCCATTCCGTCTGGCGCACCGGGAACTTGTAAACCATCAGCCATCCGCGAGCCCGCTTTGGAAATCACGCGATATGAGAACCCTTTCGGCAAATCCAGAATCTTTTTTGGATCCGCCAGCAAAGTCCCGTACCCCTTCACTGCCCGCGCCCCAGCCGTGTTTGTAAGCAATTGTAATCCGCCAAACCCCGCCGCCAACGCGGCCCCAGTTTTCAAAAAATGTCGCCGTGTGTTCATTTCGATTAATCGCCGGGCAAGGCTATCGCGCCTACGCCGGAAAAGAAACTCGATTAATTTTACACATCCGTTTCAATGTCCGCGTGAAAGCGATTTTGATCTTTGCGCTAATGTGTTTGTTTGGCATCGGCTGCGCTTCGCCGTCCACACCAAAAACTGCACCGTTTACCACAGCGCTCAATTGGGTGACAAAATCCAGCGAGTACCGAGCCGTCTGCCAACAAACCTACGCTGCCGCTTGGGAAAAGGTGGCACCGGCCGCACGTGCGGCAAACGGCCCGTGGGTGATCGTGATGGATTTGGATGAAACGGTGCTGGATAATTCCAATTATCAGCGGCAACTCGAGGCCAGCGGCCAAGGCCACAGTCAAGCTGCGTGGGCCGCGTGGGTGGCATGTTCGGATGCGGGATTTGTGCCGGGGGCGAAGGAGTTTATCGCCAAAGTCCGCACGCTCCCGCGCGCGCGCATTGTTTTTCTCAGCAACCGTTTTACGACCGGCCTCGATGCGACGCGCGCCAATTTAAAAAAACTGGGGCTCACGGCCGACTCCAATATTTTTCTGCTGCGCCGCGAGAAATCCGACACCAAGGCCATCCGCCAGCGGGAAGTGCTCGAGGGCAGTCGGCGCATGGCCCCGTATGGGGCGCAACGGGTGGTGGCGTGGTTCGGCGATGCGGCGCACGATTTTCCGGATGACCTCAAGCTGAAATGGGGCGCGCAGAAATTTATGCTGCCGAATCCAGTTTACGGAAGCTGGTGATGTTCGTCACCGGAATCGTGCGCGTACGGGCGGGCAGGTTACGCTTGGTCAGTCATTTTTCTTTATCGGGAGCAATACCGCGCGCGGGACGAGGGCCATGCTCGTGGGCGTGTAGTTGCAGGTGCAACCGCCGGAAAGGTTGGGGACGTTGAGGACGCCATTGGCAGGAAAGATGTTGTTGCTGCAGGCGGCGCGGAGGTTCCAAATGGGTTGAAACTTTTGGGTGTCGAGATCAATGACCGCGGCATTGCCTTGGTAGCGGGTGGTGGCGAGATAGGGGCTGGTGCGCAGAGGGGTGCAACCGCGGCGGAACCACTTGAGCGGTTTACCCAGCTGCGCGCCGCTGGTGAGATCGTACATTTTATAATTATCCGATCCGCCGACCAGCAGGCTGTCACCGGCGATGTGGCTGCCGCTTTTATAATTCCATTGATCCAGCTGGGGATCGGCCAGCTTGGCTTGGCGATGAAGGTCCATTGGTGCCCGCCGTCCCCTCAGCCAGAAAAGAAGTTTACACCCACTCGCCAATACGCTTGAATCTGGGCACGATGAAAATAGCACTAATTATATTAGGACTATGCCTGTGCCTGCTAGCATCCTGCGCGGACAAGGACAAGGCGTTGTCGAAGGATTTCAAGGCACTGAAGGCCTTGGTAGAAAAAAATGATGCAAAGGCGCAAAGTGCTCTGGGGGACAAATATTATACTGGCAAGGGCGTGCTGAAAGACCATGTGACTGCCTATGCTTGGTGGAACATCGCTGCCTTCAGCGGCGACGCGGATGCAAAGAAAAGCAAAGGCATCATCGCCAAGAAAATGACTGAGGAGCAAATCGCTGAAGCACAAAAACTCTCCAAGGAAATGCTCAAGAAAAATCCGAAGCTGGCGAAGTGAAGGTAGGGCGGTTTCTCCGAAACCGCCAAGGCGCGCTCGGAGAGCACGCCCTACCTGCAAAGTTCCCGGCGGCTCTGAAATGTCCAAGACTCATTTCCAATCTCAAAATCCCAAGTTGGGTTTTTGGGGGGTGGTCATTGGACCTTCCCCCGCCCTTGCCTTGACTTCTCCGCCGGTTTACCCGATACACTCGCCGCCTTATGGGTAAGGACAAGGCTAAAGATAATTCATTGATGGATGCCATTGTGTCGTTGTGCAAGCGGCGCGGGTTTGTTTTTCAATCCTCCGAAATCTATGGCGGACTGCGCGGCCTGTGGGATTACGGCCCGCTGGGGGTGGAGTTGAAACGCAACATCAAGGAGGCGTGGTGGCGCGATATGATCACCACACACGACGAGCTGGCCCAGCCGGAGGGCACGCCGAGCACGTTCCAAATGGTGGGCATCGAGTCGAGTATCATCATGCATCCGCGCGTTTGGAAAACGTCCGGCCATTACGATTTGTTTGCGGACCAAATGGTGGATTGCCGGACGTGCAAGAGCCGGTTCCGCGCCGATCACGTGTCCACCAGTGAGTGCCCGCAGAAGCCGAGCAAATGCCCGGGCGACCACGAGGCGTGCGACCTGACGGAGCCGCGCGATTTTAACCTGATGTTCGAGACGTACGTGGGCGCGTTGCGCGATGAGGAGAACAAGGCGTTCCTGCGGCCGGAGACGGCGCAGGGGATGTTCGTGAATTTCAAGAACGTGATGGACAGCAACCGCGTGAAGATCCCCTTCGGCATCGCGCAACAGGGCAAAAGTTTTCGCAACGAAATCACCCCGCGCAATTTCACCTTCCGCACGCGGGAATTTGAGCAAATGGAGATGGAGTTTTTCTGTCATCCCGAGGAATCGCCCAAGTGGTATGCCTACTGGCGCGACCGGCGTTTCAAGTGGTACACGGATCTGGGCATCGATCCAGCGAAATTGATTTTGCGTGACCACGATGCCGATGAGCTTTCGCATTACTCCGTGGGCACGGCTGATGTGGAGTACGCATTTCCGTTCTGCGAGGAAGGCGAGTTTGGCGAGCTGGAAGGGATCGCCCACCGCGGCGATTTTGATCTGCGCTCGCACATGGAAGGCAAGCTCGTGCGCGAAGGCGATGAGTTGGTGGTGGAAAAAGGCGAGGACGGCAACCCGAAATATCCCGGCAGCGGCAAGGACATGACCATCCTCAACGAGGAAACCAAGGAACGCTACGTGCCGCACGTCATCGAGCCGGCCGCCGGCGCGGACCGCACGGTGCTGGCGTTCATTTGTAACGCCTACCACGAGGAAACGATCACCAACGAAAAGGGCAAGGAAGAGACGCGCGTGGTCATGAAGTTTCACCCGCGCATTGCGCCGTACAAGGTGGGCGTGTTCCCGTTACTCAAGAACAAGCCTGAGCTGGTCGCTAAAGCGCGCGAGGTGTGCAATCTGCTCCGCCCGCACATGGCGGTGTTTTATGATGAAGGCGGGGCCATTGGCCGGCGTTATCGGCGTCAGGACGAGGCCGGCACGCCTTACGGTGTGACCATCGATTTCGATACGCTTGGCGAAAACGGCGATGAGGCCAAGGACACCATCACCCTGCGCGGTCGCGATACCATGGAGCAAACGCGAATGCCCATCAGCGAGCTCCTGCCGTTTCTGCTGGAGAAAATTCGGTAGAAAATAACCAAGGGACAATGACCAATCCCCAAGGAATTCCCAATGCCCATGGAGATTGTGGATTGGGCATTCCTTGGGCTTTGGAATTTGGGCCTTGGTCATTCCCCCATCTTCATCCTTGAAAAATGATTATGGAAAACTGAGTATTCCCCATGACCCCCACCGAAGCGACTCAGCTGCTTGAGGATTTCCGCGCTGGCAAAATCAGCCAGGCGCAGGCGCTTGCTGCTCTTGGTAAGGAACCGGTCACCGACCTCGGCTTCGCACAGGTGGATCAACACCGCGCCCTGCGGCAGGGCTTTCCTGAGGTCATCTTCGGGGCGGGCAAAACCCCCGTGCAAGTCGTCAAGATTGCCGGCGAAATTCTCAAGCAAAGCGATCGCGTGCTCATCACCCGCACCACGTCCGCCCACGCCAAGGCGTTGTCGAAAAAATTCAAAAAAGCCGTTCACCACGAAACCGCTCGCTGCGTGGTGATCGAAAAGAAAAAATCCAAACCCCAACGCGTCGGCACTATCGCCATCCTCTCTGCCGGCACCAGCGATCTACCCGTGGCCGAGGAAGCCGCGGTCACCGCGGAGACGATGGGTAACCCTGTCCAGCGCCTGTTCGATGTCGGTGTCGCCGGCCTGCACCGGTTGCTGGCGCGCGTGGAGGATTTCCGTGAGGCCAACGTCATCATTGTCGTGGCCGGCATGGAAGGCGCCTTGCCCAGCGTGGTGGCCGGTTTGGTCGACAAACCCGTCATCGCCGTGCCCACCAGCATTGGCTACGGTGCCAGCTTCGAGGGCGTGGCCGCGCTGCTCGGCATGTTAAATTCCTGCGGCAGCGGCGTCACCGTCGTCAACATCGACAACGGCTTCGGCGCCGCCTACGCCGCCAGCCAAATCAATGCGCTGACCGATTCATGAAATACCTTCGACTCACAATCGCGACCCTCTTGGGGGTTGTTGCTTTGGGCGAGATGGGCTGTGTCGCCCCTATTCCATCAGCGGCGGCGGTTTATGAGCGGGTCGAGCCGGCGGCCGTGGAGATTCTGGTAAACGGTCGCATGGCCGGTTCGGGCAGTATTGTGGATGCCGGCGGTAGCGTGCTGATCGCCGCGCACATGTTGCCCAATGCGTCCGAAACCGACGTCAAACTGGAGGCGCATTCGCCGGCGTTGGGGCGGCATCCAGTGCAGTGGGTGGCGCTGGATCGCGGGCACGATCTGGCCTTGCTGCAATTGCCCGCGCGCGAAACGGCGTATCCGCATTTGCAACTGGCCCGGCGCGCGCCGCGGCCGGGCGAGCCAGTGTATCTTTATGGCGCTCCGGTGTTTCGCCACGACGTCATGATTGCCGGCCGCGTGGCGCGCGCCCGGCCGACGTATGAATTTTACGACGGCGCCTTTCGGGAGATTGTGCACATCTCCGCCATCTCGCCCATCGGCACCTCGGGTGGGCCGTGGGTGAATGCGCGCGGCCGAATCTTTGGCGTGCAAAGCGCGGCCATGACTATCAAGGGCGGGCATCAAGGCATCGCCTACGCCGCGCCGCTGGCGTCTCTGCAAACCCTGTTGGAAACCCGCCGCGATCAGGCCACGCCGACTCTGCAAATGGGCGTGGAGGAATTGTGGTCGCAGGATCCCGGCTTTCTGAAACCGCTACCCGGCAGCCTGCGCGGATTGGTCGTGCGCCAGCTGCAACCCAACGGCCCGGCCGGCCGCGCGGGTTTGAAGGAGTGGGATATCATCACCACGCTGGACGGCTGGCCAGTGGAGCGCACCGAGGATTATGTGAACGCCCTGCGCCGCCATCGGCCCGGCGAAACAATCCGCATGCGCGCCACCGATCGAACCGGAGAAAACCCCCGCGACCTCACCATCCGGCTGGTGCCGATTCAATAACTCCCAATGATCGATGGGTTCTCGCCAACTAAATGAACGGAAGTTTCCGGAATGGGAGGAGTTGCCTTCAGGGGGGCGGCTTTATCGTCGGGAGGTGAAAGGGCGGTCCGGTTGGACGGCGCGTTATTTGAAGGAAGTGGATGCACAGGAAAACACCGTCAAGTTTTGGCAGGAGATCCATGACGCCCAAGGCCGGTTGAAGGAAGTGCACGAGAAATATCCGGTGGATAAAGGCCACCGGAAGTTGTAAGGTGAATCCATGACCATTACCAAACAGGTCATCGCTGAAAAGCTCACCGCGTATTTGCGCCATGAATGCACGTCAGCCGAATTGGTCAGCTGGGCGGAAACGGCGTTGATGGACAGCGATGTGGATGAGTCGAATGCCGAGGTCGTGTCGGCCGCGCTGGCGCGCCTGGGCGTGGCGGATGTGCGGGCGTTCGGTTTGGAATGGGCCGATTGCGAATCCATCCTGCGCGATCTCGGGTTTGAAGCGCACGTGGAAATCACGGCCACCTGACCGTTGCCGCGCATTTCCCTCAACATGCGAATCTGTGTTTCATGAAGACTCTCTATCTCGATATTTTCAGCGGCATTAGCGGCGATATGTTTTTGGGCGCGATGATGGACCTGGGCGTGGACTTCGAGGCGCTGGAGGCGGAGCTGCAAAAGCTCAAGCTCGAGGGCTACACGCTCAGCGCCAATCGCCGGCAGAAATGCGCCATTGATGGCGTGAAGTTTGATGTGCACCTCGCGTGCGGCGGTGAGGCCGATCACGATCATTCCCATTCGCACAGTCACGAACACAGCCATTCGCATGATCACGGGCATGATCATTCCCATGAACACAGCCACGGCGGCGGCGAGGGCCATGGGCACAGTCGCAACTTCGCGCAGATTTCGGAGATGATCCACACCAGCACCTTGAGCGATTGGGTGAAGCAAAAATCCGTGGCCGTCTTCCAGCGCGTGGCCAATGCCGAGGGGAAGATCCATGGCATGCCGCCGTTTGAAGTGCACTTTCACGAGGTGGGCGCGGTGGATTCCATCGTCGACATCGTCGGCGGTTGCATCGCGCTGGAGCTGTTGGGCAAACCACGCGTGCGCAGTGGGCCAGTCATTGAAGGCACCGGCTTTATTATGTGCGCGCATGGCCGCTTTCCCATTCCCGCGCCGGCCACGTTGAACATCCTCGCCGAACGCGGCGTGGCCATCACCCAATGCGATGAGCCCAACGAACTCATCACGCCCACCGGCGCTGCCTTGATTGCCGAATTCGCCGAGGACTTTGGGCCGTTGCAACATCTTACGCCGGAGAAGGTCGGGTTTGGTCTCGGCACCCGCGATTGTCAAACCCGGCCCAACGTGTTGCGCGCCGTATTGGGCGAGGAAACCGCCGCCAGCAGCCGCAATGATTGGGAGACAGACACAATTTCAGTTTTGGAAACCAACCTCGACGACATCAGCTCCGAGGTGCTCGGTGACTTTGTGGAACGCGCCCTAAAGGCCGGCGCGTTGGACGTGGTGCACACGGCCATCCAGATGAAAAAGAACCGCCCCGGCGTGCAGCTCAGCGTGCTCTGTGCCGAGGGCGATGCCGATCAGTTCTGCGAAATGATCCTGCGCGAAACCACCACCTTCGGCGTGCGCCGCACCCTTACCGAACGCCGCAAACTCCAGCGCGAAACCCAAACCGTTTCCACCCCCCACGGCGAAGTGACCGTGAAGCTGGGTAAACTCAACGGCGAAACCGTGCAGGTCGCGCCGGAATACGAAAGCTGCCGCGCCATTGCCGCAAAAGCCGAGGTGCCACTCAAAGCGGTGTATGATGCCGCCGTGGCAGCCGCGCGTTTGCGCTGATATTGGGTTGATGGACTCGCATGCTCGTCCCTTCATCGCGGCCCCATTGTCAATGGAGGGACGAGCCCGCGAGTCCGCTATCGTCAAGCGCCAATCCACTAACTGGTAGGGCGTGCTCTCCGAGCGCGCCGAGGCGGTTTCGGAGAAACCGCCCTACCTCAGCACTGTGGCCAGCTACGGCGCGCCGTTGCCGCGGAGTTAAACCAGATAGGGACGAGGTGGAATTCGTCCCTCCATCGCGGCCCCGTTGTCAATGGAGGGACGAGCCCGCGAGTCCGCTATCGTCAAGCGCCAATCCACTAACTGGTAGGGCGTGCTCTCCGAGCGCGCCGAGGCGGTTTCGGAGAAACCGCCCTACCTCACCACTGTGACCCGCAACACGGGCGGAAAGGCGGATGTGCCGCGCGTTAATTGGGTTTTATTCGTTCGTGGGCGCGCGGCCGGTGTGTTGGGGGTTTTGCCCACGCATGGGCCATGGGCTAGTTGCGAGGCCTTTGGAATCGGTCTTGAAGGCATAGAGCTTGTGGTCAAGTGACCCGACGTAAACGGTGCCATCAGAACCGATGGCGGGGGAGGA
>JACNJL010000054.1 GCA_014382585.1 Limisphaerales bacterium
ACACTCCCCACTAACAAACCTATAACAATTGTAATCAGTGTTTTCATCGCTGAGAGAATCCTACCCCACCATCCCGATTCAGGGAAGTTCAGATGATCCTCACCTCAACCCCACTGTTCTCCCAAATTCCCACGAGAAACATGGAGATTCATTGAATCGAAGAATCCCACACTCCAACATCACTGAGATATAGGGAGAACATTGGGAGAATTGGGTCTCTCAGGGTTTTCTGAGTGATCAGTGTGATAGCTGTATTTCCCCTGAAAACGGGGGATTTGATGTTCGTTGGGTTCGATTCCCATCACCCGCTCCATTTCTTTCAATTTTTGGGAAGACGTATTGGGGCTTCACAAAGGGTTAGCGCGGCGATGGCGGCGGTAGAAGGAGAAGTTTTTTCTGCACTACCCTCACGAGTTATGCAAACCGGGGAGTGTGCCTTGGCCGCTTGAGAAGGCTTCGGATTCGATGCCCATTTGTTGGAGGATAGAGAGGAAGAGGCGGCAGAGGGGTTGGTTATTGCGGGCGTCGAAGGCGAGGTGTTGGCCGTGTTGGAAGCGGCCTCCGGCGAGCAGGATGGGGAGGTTGTCGCAGTTATGCACGTTGGCATCGCCCATGTTGCTGCCGTAAAGGACCATGGTTGAGTCGAGCAAGGTGCCGTTGGGTTCGCGGGTGTCGCGAAGTTGCTTAAAGAGGGCCGCCAAGGTTTGCATTTGACGGTGGTCAATTTTTTCTAGCTGACGAATCTTCTCGGGCGATTGGCCGTGGTGGCTGAGGTTGTGGTAGCCGGTGAGAGATTTTTCTTCGGCGCTGATTTGGAATACGGGCGTGTCGAAGGCGTCGACCATCAGGGTGACGATCCGTGTGGAATCGCTCTCGAATGCCAGCTGGGCCATGCGTAACATCAGGTTGAGCTTGGGAAAGAATTGGGCGCGATCGAGGATGTCTTGAGGAGCCGGTTGGTTGGTCTTTGGCTTGGGGCGGCTTTCCCATTCCTCAGCGACCGTCAGGCCTTGTTCCAGTTCGCGAATGGAGGTGAAGTATTGGTCCAGCCGGGTTTTGTCCTCATGACCGGAACGTGTTTGCAGGCGCTTGGCGTCGGCGTGCAGTGTGTCGAGGATGCTGCCGCGTTCCTTGAGCCGTTGCAGCCGTTGCTCGATTTCACGGGGGCTGCCTTGAATGAACATTTTCCGGAACAGGGCGGACGGTTTATCCTCAGCCGGTAACAGTGCGCCGTCGCGGCTCCAGGACAGGCTGCGGTTGCCGCGATCGATGTTCACACCGAGATTCAGGGTTGGGAATCGGGTGTGTTGGCCCAAGTGCTCGATGGCGTATTGGTCGAGCGAAATGGTGTTTCGAAATCCGCTGCCGGTGGGATCTTTAGCGCCGGTGAGAAAACAGTTTTCCGTGGAGTGCCCGCCCGAGACGGCGGGATGCGAGAGGCCGGAGAAGATGGTGAAGTCATTCCGGAACGTTTCGAGATTCTTGAGCAGCGGCGAAAGGGTGTAGTCGCGGCCGGTTTGCTTCGGGAAAAACGGGGCGGGCAGGACGCCGAGGTTATTGGAGATCAACAACATCCGATTGGCTGCGGGTTGTTCCTTCCGTGCATGAGCGTGCTGCAGGAGCGCAGGCAGAGGCAGGCTAACGCCCAGGCCGCGCAGGAAGTGGCGGCGGGAGATGGGTGACATTGAGCGGGCGTGGGGCATGGTTAACGCATGATGGGGCTGGCGCAAAAGGTTCGAAGCAGATCACCGACGCGGTAGTTGTGGAGTTGGCACTGATCGAGGATACGCTCGATCTCGGCCCGTTCGGAGAATCGCACCGGCGTGCCGGTGGCGTAGAGGGTGAATTGGTGCAGGAGATTCCGGGCTAGTTGCCGAGGTTTCTGGGCGAGGATGGTTTTGAGTTTATGAATGTCGGGAAAGGTTTCTCCACTCAAGAGTTGCCCATGGGGTTCTACTTCCTTTCGAATAAAGTATGTAAAGGGGTGCCCGGCAGGATCGTAGCCGGTAATTTTTTCGTCTCCGGCGATGGGGTTGCGGTAATGGTCTCGCCAAGCCCCCATCACATCAAAGCTTTCGAGGGCGAAGCCAATGGGGTCGAAACGGGCATGGCACTTGGCACAGGATTTCACCTCCGTATGTTTGCTCAGTTGCTCTCGAATTGTGGTGGCACCGCGGATATCTGGTTCGACCGCGGGAATGGATTTCGGCGGGGGCGGCGGCGGGTCCCCCATGATTTTTTCCATTACCCAAACGCCCCGCAAGACGGGAGAGGTGGTGGTGCCGTTGGAAGTGTGTTTGAGGATCGAGGCTTGAGTCAGCAAGCCTCCGCGAGGGCTCCAATGGGGCAGCATGACTTTACGGAGACTGGAGCCGCGGACGCGAGGTAGATCGTAGTGCGCCGCCAGACGGTCGTTAACAAACGTAAAGTTGGAATCGGCAATCGTGGCGACGGGCAGGTTTTCGGTGATCAACGTTTTAACAAACCGATGGGTCTCCTTTTCCATAGAGTCGACGAGGTAATCGTCCTTTCGGTACTCAGGGTACAGTCGGTTGTCGGGTTCATCCCGGCGCAGATTGGCCATATTCAGCCATTGATCCACGAAACCATAGATGAACCGATCAAACCGTCGATCCGCAAGCATCCGAGTCAGTTCTGGCTTTAGTATTTCCGGTTCATTGAGTTGGGCTTCCTTCGCCAAGGCATATAGGCGGTTGTCCGGTTTGGAGTTCCAGAGCAAATGGGAAAGTCGATTAGCGTAAGCGACGGGGGAGGATTGTTGTTGAGCGTTCAGGAATAGAAAATGATTAGAGCAAAGAAAAGCCTGATACCCCTTCAGCATGGCATCGGCAAACGGCGTTCCGTCATCCAGGTTCTTGTGAATGAGATCCAAAAAGATTGTGAAATCATCCTCCGCCAATGGCAGGTGGGTAGCGGTATTGGCAAACCGGCGGAAAAGCAGCTCGGCGTCCTGATGCGGTTCCTTGCTTTCCACGCTTACGGGGAGCTTGCTGTTGGGTACGGCGGGCTTGATGGGCAGTTTTCCGAAGAGGAATTCGTGGGAAGAGGGTGGCCAATTTGGCGGATTGAGCGGGCCTTCTACTTCGATCCACTCAATGACTCCACCACGGTGTCCTTCTTTCGGCATAGGAGGGAAGTCGTAGTAAAATCCCTTGTCTGTTCGAATGAACGGGACTGGCAGGCCAAGAAAACTATACTCAAATGTCTCCCCTTTTTTGAGGTGAACGGTGGTCTCAAATTTCTTCGTCTCAGGTTGGAGATCAATCCAGCCGCCAGTTTCGCGGACATCACCGGACACATCCGGCCCTGTGGGTTTGCGGGCGCGGAAGCTCATGGGTACGGGGGCGTGGGCCGGGACGATTCTGAGCCCGCTCACTTGGCGAACTGCCCGGCCCGCGAACCGGACACGATACGTTCCTGATTTGGACGCCCGAAAATTTCTGGGGTAACCGAAGTAGGGCCAAGTGGCCGAGCGGAAGACGGCCAGGTGCAAATTGGGGTCAGCTTGTTCCTCGGGCTTCATTGCCTTAATCGTGTTGCCGTTGATCCGGATCATTTTGTTTCCACGGACAAAGAACATCGCTTCGCGTCCACCGAAGGTCGTGAAGCCCGTAAAGAGATTCACACCCGTCGCCTTGAATTTCTGTGGGGAGGCCGGTGCGAGTGAAGGCGCTATCGACTCCATTAATGCTTTCTCGGAGGCATCCAGGTAAGCGTTCAAATGGACCCGCGAAAGGTCTAGCAACCCAACGACTTTGGTGAAGCCATGCGCGCGACGGTCTTCAGGGAGCCGGTCTTTCACGTCCAAAGTAGGCACCTTTAGCAGGTCGCGGAGGTTATCCTGAAACTCATCCCGCGTCAGTCGGCGCGCCGGCCAGCGACTCTGCTGCGTGATTTCCCGCCTATCCGCATGCCGTAAAGTATCTCCCAATAACTTTAATGCGGAATCTCTTTCCTCAACGTCGATGTTCTTCGCTTTCCCTCCCGGAGGCATTTCCTTTTTGTCGACTCGGTCAAACAGTCGCACCCAAGTGGAAAGCGTTTTGTCGGCGGCCAAATCCCGGGAGAGCTTGGTCAAATCCAAATCCGCCTTGGGCTCGTCTGAGCCATGGCAATCCACACAATGCCGATCTAGAAACACCTCAACCGGTTCCGGGAAATTTTTCTGATTCCCCGACGCCGGGAGAGAGAGCCCGTAGGTAAGACACAATCCCAGCCACAAACATTTCAAACTGGTGTTGGTAAGCCGCCGCATAATCGATCTGATTCAACGTTAAAACAAAATTACAGGGTGGGCAACGTTGCCCTTATGGAGGCGGTTGCACCGGTGAGCAATTGATCCAAGGATAATGGGCGGACGTATAAAATGGCGATGTATTCGAAATATTTCGTGTGAGCACGAAGCTGACTTGATAAAAGCCCTGACACGTGGGTTTGATTGCCATCACCCGCTCCATCAAATTCTATGATTTTTTGAAGGAGAACCTGAGAATCGAGGGATTCTCTTGGACGGGGTTCGGGGGATTTTCCTTTGGTTGGACACCCTTGTACAAGCGTTTTTGACCTGGACCAATTCCCGGACGACCGAGCCTTCGGGGAGCATTTGCATGTGCGGGTCTTGCGCTGGAAGGCGGGGGCCATATACTCAGTGGCGCATGAAATGCATTGGTACATTAGGGTTGGGTTTGGCGATTGTGTTAACGGTGAGTGCGGCTGACGAGAAGGGGCCGGATTTTTCAAGGGAAGGGGTGGCTTTCTTAAAGCAGCACTGTCTGGAATGCCATAGCGGGGAGGACCCGAAGGCGGAGTTGTCGCTGGAAGGGTATCGGGATTCGGCATCAGTGGTGAAGGGCCGCAAGACGTTTGAGAAGGTGTTGCGGATGTTGGCGATTGGGGAGATGCCACCCAAAAAGAAGGCGCGGCCGACGGTGGCGGCGGTGGAGGCGTTCACGGAGAGAGTCCAGGCGGTTTGGGATTATTCGGATCGCAACTCGAAACCGGATCCGGGCCGGGTGACTATGCGGCGGCTCAATCGCGTGGAATATCGCAACACGGTGCGCGATTTGCTCGGGGTGGATTTTGATCCGACTGAGAGTTTTCCCTCGGACGATATCGGGCACGGGTTTGATAACATCGGCGATGTGTTGACGTTGTCGCCGGTGTTGATGGAACGCTATCTCGATGCCGCGGAGACCATTTCAAAAAGGGTCATTTCGGTGAACCCGCCCAAGCCGCCGGTGCGATATCTTTCGGGGATTTATCTGCAGCCGGGCGGAAGCACGACCAAGGATCCGTTTCGTCGGATGGACCCCGCGTCGGAGGATGCCAAGGTGTCCGGGCCGCTCACCGGGCCGGGCGGTTATTTTAAGCTCACGGCGGATGCCGAGTTGTTTTTGCGCGCGACTCTGTACGCCGAGCCGAAGGGCAAGGAACCGGTGCACGTGGCGTTGTACATTCAGGGCGGGGGAGTGAAAGAGGGATCCAGTGCTCAGGAGTTGGCGAAGGTATTCGGCGGCGAATCGCCGCGGTTGAAGGGGGCGAAGATTTTAAAAACATTCGAAATCACTGCGCGCGATTCGAAGGCGCCGCAGACCATCGAGGTCAAGGTTTCCCGAACCGCTGTGGCCAATGCCGGGATTGCGCTGGTGAAACCGGCCTCGGGCAAGCCCCATGCGATTTTGCATATTCGGCATCTGTCGACCGAGGGGCCGCTGGAAACCCGCCCCTCATCGCACCTGAAACTACTCGGCCCGACAATGGGCCAGCCGACCGCGGCCCGCCAGCAAGAGATGATCGGTCGCCTGTTGCGCCGGGCGTACCGCCGCCCGCCCACCCAGGTGGAAACGGATCGCGTCTTCCAATTTGCCGCCGCGCAAATGAAAGCCGGGCTCAAGTGGGAGGCGGCGATGCAAAAGGTGGTGCAGGTGGTGTTGTGCTCGCCGAAGTTTCTCTTTCGCGTGGAGATGGACGACCGCCCGACCGCTCCGGAGGCGCGGCCGATTGATGAATTCCACCTTGCCGCGCGCCTTTCTTATTTTCTCTGGAGCAGCATGCCGGATGACGCGCTACTGGACCTTGCCACCAATCGCAAGCTCACCGCGAACCTCGATGCGCAGGTGGACCGCATGCTGGCGGATGCGCGTGCGGGGGAATTGGTGCGGAATTTCATGCAACAATGGCTGCAGATTCAGCGCCTCCAGACCGTGGCGCCGGATACCCAGTTGTTTCCCGCGTTCAATGAATCGCTCCGACAAGCCATGCTGCGGGAGACGGAATTATTTTGCGAAACGGTGATGAAGGAAGATCGGAGCCTGCTGGAGTTGATCGATGCCGACTTCACGTTCCTGAATGCGCCTTTGGCCAAGCATTACGGCATCAGCAAAACCGGCGGCGAAAAACCGCAGCCGTTGAAGTTCAAGGGCGCGGATTTCCAGCGGGTGTTGCTGGCGGATCGTACGCGCGGCGGCTTGCTCACACAGGCGAGTGTGTTGACGGTCACCTCCAACCCCACGCGCACCTCGCCGGTGAAACGGGGCCGCTGGGTGCTGGAGCAGTTTTTGGGATCGCCTCCACCGCCCCCACCGCCGGATGTGCCGGAACTGGAGGAGACGGGGAAGACGCTCACCGCCGACACTCTGCGCAAGCGCATGGAGGTGCACCGCAAGAACCCCAGCTGCGCGAACTGCCACGCGAAGATGGATCCCATCGGGTTTGCGCTGGAAAACTACAATGCCATCGGCGGCTACCGCACGCAGGACGGAGGACAGCCCATCGACGCAGCCGGGGAGTTTGCTGACGGGACAAAATTTGCCGGGGTTGAAGATTTGAAAACGATCATCCGTCATAAGAAGGCATTGTTTGTGCGCTGCATTTCTGAGAAGATGCTGACCTACGCGCTAGGCCGCGGATTGACCTACCGCGACCGGCCCGCCATCGAAAAAATTGCGACGGCACTGGAGCGCAACGAGTACAAATTTTCCGTGCTGGTGAAAGAGATTGCCAAGAGCGAACCCTTCGGCCGCCGGCGCGGATTTAAAACAGAGGATTAATCGATGACCCACACAACCCTTTCACGTCGTAAAATGCTCCAAGGATTGGGCGTGACCCTGTCCTTGCCGTGGCTCGAGGCAATGGGCCCGCTGAACGCCTGGAGCGATCAACCCGCCAATGGCCAGTCGGACAAGGCCGTGCCCAACCGCATGGCGTTCCTGTACGTGCCCAACGGCAAAAACATGGTCGACTGGACGCCCAAAAAGGAGGGCGCGGGTTATGATCTCCCGACCATTTTGAAGCCGCTCTCCAAGGTCCAAAACAAATTGCAGGTGCTCACTGGCCTCACCGCGGACAAGGCCCGGGCACACGGCAGCGGGGGCGGCGACCACGCCCGCGCTTTGGCGGCGTTCCTCACCGGGGCGCATCCCAAGAAAACCGATGGCACGGACATTCGCAACGGCATCTCGGTGGATCAAGTGGCCGCGCAGGCCATGGGCGACCAAGTGCGGTTGCCTTCCCTGGAACTAGGCGCCGAGGCAGGCGCCATGGCTGGCAACTGTGACTCGGGTTACAGCTGCGTGTATTCCTCCACCATGTCATGGCGTTCGGCAACTCAGCCCCTGCCGAAAGAGGTGAATCCTAAGCTGGCTTTTGAGCGGCTCTTCGGCGGAGGCAACAACGCCGACCGCGCCCAGCGTGATGCCGCCCGCAAGAGCATCCTCGATTTTGTGCGGGAAGATTCCAAGGACCTCAATCGCAAGCTCAGCGCGAACGACGTTCGCAAGCTGGACGAGTATTATACCGCCATTCGAGACATCGAGTTGCGGATTGAGCGGGCGGCAAATTTGCCGCCGGTGCAAACGCCCGATTACCCCGCACCCAAGGGCGTGCCCGGCGATTACGAGGAGCACATTCGCCTGATGTGCGACTTGATCGTGCTGGCTTTCCAGGCCGATGTCACACGGGTGACCTCCTTCGTGCTCGCCAACGAGGGCAGCAACAAGCCCTATCCCTTTATCAAGGTATCCGAAGGGCACCACGACCTGTCCCACCACGGGGGTAAGGCGGAGAAAAAAGAAAAGATTCGCACCATCAATATTTTCCACACGAGACAACTCGCCTACCTGTTGGAAAAATTGGACAGCGTGAAGGAAGCCGGGGGCACGCTGCTCGATCACTCGATGATCGCCTACGGCAGCGCGAACTCCGACGGCAACGCTCACAACCACGATGACCTGCCCATCCTGCTGGCGGGCGGCGGCTGCGGCACTCTCAAGCCCGGTCGGCACGTGCGTTACGCGGACGAAACTCCGCTCGCCAATCTTTGGATTTCCATGCTCAACCGCATGGATGTCAACGTCGCGCAATTGGGCGACAGCACGGGTGGCCTGAAGCACTTGGGTTGATCCTCCCCCAACCGCATCATGAACCGAAACGCGTATCAGATTCCACGTCGGACTTTTTTGAAGGGGGCGGGGGTGTCATTGGCCCTGCCGTTTTTGGAGATCATGAGGCCGGCGATCAGTCACGCCAAAGCCAAGGCGGCGAAGGCTAATCCGGTGCGGTTGTGTGTGCTGTACAAAGGGTGCGGGGTGAATCCGCATTCGTGGGATATTGTCGGGGGCACGGAGACGGAGTTTGAGCTGTCGAAAATCCTGCGGCCCTTGGCGCCGGTGCAGAAGGATATTCTTGTCCTCGGAAATCTCGAAAACGATGGGGTGTCCAGTCACATGGATGCTCCGGGCACTTTCATGAGTGCGACCAAGCATAAGGATGCAAATCGTTATTCGTTCGACCAACAAATTGCCGACCGGATCGGCGACCAGACGCCGCTCAAATCAGTGCAACTCACGGCGGACAACGTATGGAAGCAGCACCCGTGGCTTAATATTCTCTCGTATGACAGGACGCAACAGCCGTTGCGAGGCCAATACGATCCGCAATCGGCGTTTGATCTGATTTTTAAAAATGCCGCGCGCGATAAGCGCCGAACGGAATTGGCGAGCGTACTGGACGGTGTGCGAGACGCGTCTTCTTCATTACTTCGCAAAGCCAGTTCGCAGGATCGGCAGGTGTTGCAGCAGTATTTCGAGTCGCTGCGGGATGTGGAGAAGAGCATTGAACGCGCGCGGGCCAATGGCCAAGTGGCGGCGGCGGATCCGAAGCTGGCGCAGATTGATCCGACGCTGGAGGTTGGCAATCTGGGCGAGCGCGTCAAGGCGATGATGGACCTGATCACGCTGGCGTTTTGGACTGACTCCACCCGTATCGCCTCGTGCATGCTGGCCAATACGAATAGCCGAATCCATTACGATTTCATGGGCGTGAACGCGGAGTTTCATTACGTGTCGCATCATGTGCGTAACAAGAAGGTGCTGCCGGCGTACGACAACATCAATATTTGGCACACAGCGCAGCTGCGTTATTTGATTGAAAAAATGAAGACGCTGCCGGACGGCTCGGGCACCTTGTTCGACAACTCACTGATCCTTTGGGGTTCGGGCATCAAGCACGGCGATTATCATTCGCTGACCGATCTGCCGGTGGTCTTGGCCGGCGGCGGCGGTGGGCAAGTGGAGCTGGGCCGGCATGTGCGTTATCCCGAGGCGCGGCCGTTTGGCAACCTGTTGCTTACGCTGATGAATCTGATGGGCGCACCGGCCGAGCGCATTGGAGATTCCACCGGGCTGCTGCCGGGCATCAGCGGCAAGGCCAATTTCAAGCCGGTCAATCCGGATGACGGCACGTGGAAGATTACCCAAAGCGATGGGCAAACCCTCACTGCGAAGGGCTTGCTGCGGATCGAGATCGAAGGCGAGCAGGAATATTATTTGCTGCGTCTGTCGGACAAGAGCGATCTGGAGATTCGGATTCCGTTTATGAACAACCACCGGCTGCGCTTCGACCGCAACGTCGGTAGGGTGGTCGAGGTAACCGGCCAATACAAGGTGGTCGATGGCAAGAAAACCCTCGTGTCGCTCAAGGCGGCGAAGGCCCCTTAAGCCGATGAGCAATGTTCGTCGTTTCCTTCAGGGGTTTCTTTTCACGTTCGCAGCGTGGACCATGCCTTCGGCGTGGGCCGCGGAATTTACAGCAGCCGCGGAGGTGATCGAAGATCGATGCCTGACGTGCCACGATAGCGACACGAAAAAAGGCGGTATCGATTTATCACCGTTGCTGCAGAAAACCAATTCCTCTTACGGCGACTACACCAAGCTTTGGATCCGGATGGAGAACATGGTGGCTCGCGGCGAGATGCCGCCTGAGAACAAGAAGCCGCTGGCAGCGGATGAGAAAGCGGCGATTCAGTCGTGGTTCCATGAATCGTTTGTGCTTCGCGCCGGCAAATCGCACATCGGCCCCACGCCGTTGCGTCGGCTGACGCGGTACGAGCTTGAGAACACACTGGAAGCCGTGCTGGCCGTGCCGCTCAAGGTGCCGTACCGCGATTCCATCACCGGCAATCTGGCGGTGTCCAAGATCACCTCGCTGGTGCCTTCCGATATCCCCGGCGAATCCGGTTTCGACAACGACGCGCATCGGCTTGGCGCGCTTAAGCCGCCTCTGAACGCCTTCGCCGACGCGGCGAACTATGCCCTCGCCCAATTCAGCCGAAACCCCGGCGCCATCAAGATAGTGCTGGGCCGGGCAGAGATTCCGACCGCCGCCAGCGAGGCCGAAGCCAAGGCGATCATTTCGAAATTTCTGCTACGAGCTTTCCGCGGCAATGCCGCGCGGTTGCCCGATTATGAACGCGCCTTTCACGGGCTGTACGCGAATCATGTGGCGGTGTCCAAGGATAGCCGCACGAGCTTGCTGCATGTGTTTGAGATGATTTTGGTGACGCCGGAATTTCTGTATCGCTTCGAGCGCAGTCAGGCGCAGCGCACGCCGTATCCCGTCACCGGTTTGGAGCTGGCGACACGCCTGTCCTATTTCCTCTGGGCCGGTCCGCCGGATGCTGAGCTGCTGAAGCTCGGGCAGGACGGCAGTTTGCTGAAGGAGGATGTCTTAAAAAAACAAGTCGCCCGCCTGCTAAATTCCCCCAAGCGGATTGCTTTGTCGGAAAATTTTGCGGGCCAATGGCTGGGCTTTAGCGATCTATTGGCCAATCGCGAATACCTCCTGAACGAACGCTGGAATCGGGAAACCTACGACGAGGCGCTGTTTTTCTTTGACGAATTGATCCGCTCCAACCGCAGCGTGCTGGAGCTGGTGCAAAGCGATTGGCTCTACAAACGCGCGTCCGCCCTGCAGGCGAAAGGGCACGGTTACCAGAAACTGAAGTCGGACGCGTTGCCCCGGGTGTTCACGGACATTTTCGCCAACCGCCAAAGCAAAACCCGCAACCGCAAGACACGCTACGATCCGCCCATCCTCGTGCAGCGCCACGGCGACCGCGAAGGGGGCCTGCTCACCAGCGCGGCGATCATGCGGGTGACTTCCTCCAAGACCCGCACCAGCCCTATCCGGCGCGGCGTGTGGGTGCTGAACACCTTGATCGGCAAATCGATGGAAGCCCCCGAAGATGTGCCGCCGATCGAAGAAGCCCGCGCGGCGCTGAACATCAAACGGGATCCGACGGTCGCCGAGCTTTTGAAACAACACGTCTCAAAGGCCGTTTGCAATGCCTGCCACAAGGAGATCGATCCGCTCGGGCTGGGACTGGAAAACTTCGCGCAGACCGGCGAGTGGCGCACGCATTATCCCGATAAGGCGCCGGTCGTTTCCTCCGGCATCATGCCCAACGGCAAGGCGTTTCAAACGCCACGCGAAATGAAGGCATTGTTGCTGGAGCTGTATGGGGAGGACATCGCCAACAACTTTGCGCGGCAACTCTTTGCTTACGCGCTTGGTCGAGGGCTGGAGCCGTACGATCGCGTATCGCTCGATCAAATCGTCAGCGCATCAAAGAAAGACGGGTACAAGACCAGCACGATTATCGAACAGATCGTGTTATCGAACCAGTTTCGCAACCGGCAGGATCCCTAAAACAACGCCTCGATGGGGCGGCCTTCACTGGCCGGAATGGTGAAGCCGTCGGGAGAGAGGCGTGAGGCGGGGTTGATGCCGAGCGCGGTGAAGAGAGTGGCGGTGAAATCAGGCAGGGTGACCGGATTGGTTTTTACGTAACCGGCCTGCTTGTCGGACTCACCATACACCGCGCCACCCCGAATGCCTGCGCCCGCGAGCATGGCGGAGTAGCAGGCCGGCCAGTGGTTGCGACCGATGCGCTTGGCGCCCTTGCTGATCTTGGGAGCTCGGCCAAACTCGCCCACCAGCACAACCAGCGTGGTGTCGAGCAGGCCGCGTTCGTGTAGATCTTCCAGTAGCGTCGCGACGGCCTGATCCGTGCGAGGTAGGGCGAAGGGAAGACCGTTCCAGCCGTTCTCAAAAATACCGACGTCGGCATTGCCGTGCATGTCCCACGTTTCCACGCTCACAAATTTCTCGCCGCGCCCAAGTCCGGTCCAGCCGGCGACATTGACCAGTCGCGTGCCGGCCTCGATGAGGCGGCGGGCGAGCAGTAGATGTTGACCGAGCGGATTACGTCCGTACCGATCGCGGACACGGTCCGGTTCACGATCAAGGTTGAAGGCATTTTTGGCGGAGCGGCCGTTGAGAAGGTCGATAGAGCGTTGTTGATGGGTATCGAAAGCATCGAACTCGGCAGTGTTGCCCACGGGCGAAAGATTCTGGGTAGCTTCGAGTAGGCGGCGACGATCGGCGAGTTGGGTGGGTGTGATGTTTTCTGGGGAATCGAATGCGCGCACGCGATAGCCGGGTGTGGCGGGATTGTCATCGTGCTTCTGGCCGAGCAGCATCGGGGCGTAGGCCATGCCGAGGTGGCCGCCTGTCAGATACGTATGATCGGGAGGCGCGGCGCCCCCGCCAAATTTCTGGAGCCATACATGATCCGGAATGGCTTTTTGAGAGGGGCGCAGCTTGGCGACCATCGCCCCAAAACAGGGATCGTCTGCCGCAGGGTTTTCGCGTCCGGCCAGGAGCATCGAGTTGGCGAGCTTGTGCTCGGCCACCTTGTGCGTCATGGAGCGGATGACGGCGTACTGCTCCGAAAGCTTGGCAAGGCGCGGCATCAGTTCGCAAATCTGGAAGCCCGGCGTGGCGGTCTTGATGGGCCGGTACGGTCCGCGAATTTCCTGAGGCGCCTCGGGTTTCATGTCCCAAGAATCCAGCTGGCTGAGCCCGCCGTATTGGTGAATGAAAATGCAGGACTTCGCTGACTTGCCTGTGTCCTCCGCCCGAAGCAACGCTGGCAGTGCCAACCCCAGCGTTCCAATGCCGCCTGTCTGCAACAGGCGCCGTCGGGAAATGGAGCTGTTCAATCCGCGAGTCATGCGTGCTTGATTGGACTCTGGTGTCTTCTTGAAATTCAGTAAATGGCCAAATGCATTCAGGGGTTTTCAACGCGATACAAATGGCCTCCAGTGCGGATGATGAAAGCGTTTCCATCGACCGCAGGGGAGGCAAGGAGCGGCTGCGGTTTGAGGGCGTTGGTGGTGATGATCTCAAACTTGCGGCCGGGACGCAGGATGGTGGCCATGCCGGTTTCGTTGAAGAGATAGATTCGGCCTTTGGCATAAATTGGGGACGCGGAGTAGGCGCCCTTGAGGCGTTCCTTCCAAACCTCCTTACCAGTCTTGGCCTCGAGACAGGTGGCGATGCCGCCGCGGTTCACAAAGTAGAGCAGGTCGTCCACCAGCAACGGCGAGCTGCGTTCGGGCATGCCGCGTTTCTCACGCCACGCGATATGGGTGTCGGTGATGTCGCCGTTACCATCGGGGCGAATGGCCCACAGTTCAGGCGTGTCGCGATCAATGGTGGCAAAGATAAGGCCGTGCCCGGAGATCGGCCGGGGCGCTACGGACCAGCCGCGATGGCGCATGTGCCACAGCTCCTTGCCGGTCTTCGGGTCGTACGCATACAGGCCACGGCCGGCAGGGCTGACGAGCTGCTGCCCTTTACCGCGTGGCACCAGCATGGGCATTGAGTAGGCCTTGCGATGGTGCACGGGAAACTTGCTGTAATTGAGCGAGCGCGGCGTTTTCCAGACCGTCTTGCCCGTGGCCGTGTCGAGCGCGACGATGTACTGCACATCGCGGCCGTCCACATGCACGATCATCGTGTTGCCGAAGAGCATCGGCGAACTGGCCGGCCCGGCGCCTTTCTCGTGGTCGCAATTCAAATCGCGCCGCGTCCAGAGCACCTTGCCCGTGGCGGTCTCCACACACGCCGTGCCGTAGGTGCCGAAGTGCAGGAACACGCGGCCCTTTTCAATCACCGGCGAGGGCGAGGCGTAGGTGTTCTCCGGTGTGATCGCCTGTGGATCGGCGACATCGAAGAGGTGCAGGTCATAAATGATTTTGCCGGTATCCTTGTCCACGCACACCCCAAAAAGCTTGCGGCCATCGGCCGTGGCGGTGGTGAGCCACACCTGCTTTCCCCAAATCACCGGCGAAGAAAATCCGCGATCATGGATCGCCGTCTTCCACTCCACATTTTTCGTCTCGGACCAATTCAATGGCAACGCCGCCTGCTTCGCATGCCCGTCTCCGTGTGGTCCGCGAAACTGCCACCACGAATCCGCCGCCACCAGGGTGCCGGCGCAGAGGGCGCCATACAGGAAAGTGATTGCTCGCATCGGTTATCCTTTTTCAGCTTGTTGCTTCACCACGCGTTGCCAGCCGAGGATGGCGGTGGTGACCACAAGGATGCCGGGCACGAACCATTTGTCGAAGCAATAATCCTTGAGCGTGAGCACGGTTTCAGCCATCGGATGGAGCAGGTGCACAAAAAACTGTCCGAACGCCCGCCACAAAGATTGATCTTTCAAGTCCAGTGCATTGGAAATGGGCCAGCCGGTTTCCGGGATCCACTTGATCAACAAGGCCATCACCGCCGCGTGAGGACCGCGCCATGAGCCTACAGTGACGGAATGAAATGGATGTCATACATCATGACCTGCGCGGCAGCTGAGCTCCGGCAAGTCATTATAAATTTCCTTTCAGTTTGCAGTAGGCAAGCACAATGGCAGTGGCGTAGGGTGATGGGCGTGAGGCAGATTCTCTTGATGATGGCGCTGGGGATGGGGCAATCCGTGTTGGCGGATGCGAAGCCGCTCATTGCCGATCCCATTGTGGAGAAGGCAATCCGTGGATCACTCAAGAAGCCTGTAGGCAAACTCACCGAGGCGGATTTGGAAAAAGTCGAAGTCCTGCTCTTGTTCCGTACCCAAATCACCGACGCGGGCCTCAAGGAGGTGGCCAAGCTGCAGAAGCTCAAAACGCTTTCCTTGTTCCGCACTCAAATCACTGACGCGGGTCTTAAGGAGGTGGCCAAGCTGCATCATCTCGAAGGGCTTAATTTGCTCGGCACCCAAGTCACCAAAGCGGGCGTAGCTGAATTAAAGCGGGCGTTGCCAAATTGCAAAATCTTCAGCCCCTAAACGTCCCCGTGAAACTCCTTGAGGGCTTTGGCGACCTACACGATGGGCAACACAAATGAACCGTTTGGCCTTCGCTTGACCGGCCTGTGCCCTTTGCTGCGATTCAAACGCTGGGCTGGTCCATCAACGGTATTATTTCTTTAGCCCATCGAGAAAGGCGCGGCAGCTGAAGGCGACGAACATGGCGAGATCTTTGTCGCCGGGGAGG
>JACNJL010000055.1 GCA_014382585.1 Limisphaerales bacterium
AACGCGCACTGCCAAGGACGTGAGCATGGCGATGTATTCCAAAGGCTTCGCGTGGAGGTGGAATGCAATCTATAAATCGCCTATTGGGTCCGCCCATCTCCGATATAACCTTTCCGTTTATTTTCCCAGGCTTCCCGACTTCCTCCAATCCCATCGTCAACCTTCCTTCGCTGCTCCTCGGGAATTTTATTTTTCGGATCCGGTTTTGTGTGGGGAATTGTTCCTGAAAAGGATGGGGGTGGGGTTGATTTTTTTGATAAGTAATCCAAAGACACCTTTGGGTGTCTTTGGATTTGGCTCCGGAGTTTCTTTTTGACCAAAACCCATCCTTTTCCATTAGGATGTGCCTTCAAGACCTTACCCGATTGCTTAGCGGCAGCTTGTGCTTCTTTGTAATCTTTGAAATACACTGTTATTATTCTTTCCACTCTCGGGCATGGGTGTCTTGCCAGTCGTCAAATCTCAACTGATGCTGGGGTCAGGTTACGTTTGGGTGCATGGAACGCAACAATCAATTAACCGCTCCGCCGCTTGGATTAGGATCAGACCGGAACAAACGACGAAGCGATTAGTGCATGAATTAAAGGCCGAAGAATTTAACGTCGTCGTATTTCATCAACAGCATTGCTTTCGAATCTTGTTTGACCTGGGAACCCAGCACGCGGCTCCAGGTTTCAAAGAGTTGTTTATTTTCTTTGTGACGATTCACTGATCTCTGGCACTGCTTAACGCGCTGTGATGCTTAAAGCCGTGAAAGAGGAGGAAGCCGTCCTGAAGGCTTGGTGGGCCTGCCGCAGCAAAATCCTGCGCAAACTCGAACATCATCTCTACACCGGTGACGCGTTTAAAAAGGAAGAAATGGAGCCATTGGCAAAAGAGTTCGGCTGGTTGAACGCCAAGGCGGGACTCATTGAAGCCCGTGCATTTGCCGAGGTGGAAGATACTCTGACCCATGCGCAATGGAGGCATCTCCGATCGCTGCGGCAAAACCCCGGCCTCGCCTCCAAGAGTGGGCAAAACCGCAAACGCGGCCGACTTCCCGGGCTCAGCCGTGAACTGGCAGCGCAATATGAAGACCTCTACGCAAAGGCGTTCACTTGGCTGACTGGAACCATGAAAGACAACCAAACCATTCCGCTGGGTCAACCGGCGCAGTTTTTTGGTTTTGTTTCCATTCGGCACAAAAGCGGCCATGGCGCCAGCCGCGGTAAAATCTACAAGCAATTTGCCAACATGCTGAACGCTCACCAACAAACAATCGTGACCAGTGCGATGAAAAAACTTGGGCCACAAACCGAACACTTTATTGCCAAGCGCGATGAACTGTTGGTGGAGATGGCCAAACTGCGGAGTCAGCCCGATACCTTTGATGCCGCCAAATACAAGGCCATGGCGACAGAGCTGGGGCTCATTGAAATCCGCTGCGGCATGACCGAAGCTCGGGCGTATCACTTGATTCGAAAGGGCATGACCCCAAAACAAACACAACAAATGATGGCCATCCGTTCCGAATACATTCTCGATCAAAAAACCATGGAGAACATGACGCTCGCCCAGAGAGGGGCGGCCATCTATAACCTTTGTGCTGCCTGTCATTCCAACACGCTAATTGCTCCGGACATTAGCCTTGTTTTTGAAAGCTCTGTTGCTTCAGCCGTGGGCTATGAATATTCTCCCGCCATGAAACAGATGGCGCAAGGCGATGCGCGTTGGTCCACGGAATTACTGGATCAATTTTTGGCAGCACCAACCAAGACTGTGCCCGGCACGAAGATGGGCTTTCAGGGACTGTTGAATGAAACCGATCGTCAGGCGATTATCAGTTACCTCAAAGCATTGAAGGCTCAGAAATAACTACTCCATTTATGAAATCTCTTTGCTTCCTGTTTTTGGCCCTGTTGTGGGCCGGGCCGTTGCACGCGCAGCAGCCTTCGGAAAAACAACTGGCTGACTGGCTGAAGCGCTTTCCTGCGGCGGACGCCAATAAGGACGGCCAGTTGACGATTGCCGAAGCCAGCGCGTTTCGGGATCAACTCAAGAACGGCCGTGCGCAGGCGCAACGTGGTGCGCCCCGTCAATTTACCGTGGATCCCGGCTGGGCCAAGGCGCCGGAGTTTCCCAAGCACGCGTTGATGTACCAGAGCCCGGCGGAGCTGAAGAAGCGCGGCCCCATCCGTAGTTTCCCCAAGACCGAAGGCGTGCTCCGAATTGTCGGCACAGGGCACAGTTTCATGATGCCGGGCTATCGCACATTGCCGGCCATCTGCAAGGCGGCGGGGTTTGAGCAGCCGCTGCATCTGCACACCGGCGGCGGCATGACCGGCAGCACGCGTTACAAGTGGGAACAGGAAAACGGCATCTTCCAATTCGACCAACGCCCGCGCCCGGTGCTGTTGCCCTCCATCGCCAACGCGAAATGGGAGGCCATGATGTGGGGGCCGTACTTCAATGATCGGCCGGCCTATTATCTGTGCTGGATGGATTTTTGTCTGAAGTACAATCCGGGCATGAAGTTTTATCTCTCCGACGCCTGGCCACAGCTCTACCAACTCGGCCCCAATCCGCCCAAGAGCGAGCAAGCGCTCACGGCCAAGGTGTGGCAGCGGTTGGGCAAACAAAAAAATGTGCAGTCCAAGCAACTGGTGGACACATTGAACAAAAAACATCCCGGCACGGTGTTCATCATGCCGACCTCCGATGCCATGGTGTTGGCGGCCGAATATTATTTGCGCGGCGAATTGCCCGGAGTGCAGGGCCTACACAAATCCGTTGGCGGGAAGGACCGCTCTCTTTGGCGCGATCGCCTCGGCCATCTCGGGCCGGGCTTCGATCGGCTGGAAGGTTATGTTTTCTATGCCACCCTTTATGGCCGCTCGCCCGAGCTGATTGAAGGCGATATCGCGTTCGGCGGCGACAAGGAATTTCCCAGCCGCGCCCTCGACCGCACCTTCCGCAAGATCGCCTGGCAAGCCGTCATCAACCACCCGCTTTCCGGCGTAACAGATCAGGACGCCGACGGGGTGGGGGATTGATTTGGCCTGAACAGTTTCGGCGCGAGTATTGGATATTGGGGGCAAGGGGGATTTTGCCCCATTTTTGTATGACCGAGCGTTAGGTCGTCACGTACGATCTGTTCCACGCGTTTCACCTTTCCCATTTATTGCATGTCCGCGTGAGCAGTTACCGTTGCTCACGCCCCCAATTCACGAGCACCCTGTAAGGGTGCGGTATAGAGCCAACGTTTTACAGCGCCCCTACAGGGCGCGACATTGTGTTGCCGTTGTCCCCGGGCTAAAGCCCGGGGCTACAATTGCTGAACCACTGCGTGGTTCAACCAGTGGTTTTTTCGCCCCTCTCCCCCTCTCCCCCTCTCCCTCTCCCCCTCTCCCTCTCTGCCCTTCTGCCTCTCTGCCCTTCTGCCTTTCCCCGCCCCGGCACGTGCGCATTTGCTTTGATTTCGATTCATTGCCCGTCAAAATACGGCAACCGATTTCTCGTATGAAAACACTTTGCATCATTTGGTTGGGCCTTGTTGTGGCACTCGTTTGGCCAAGCGCTCTGCAGGCGGCGGAGTTGGAAACTGACCTGCTTGTGGTCGGCGGGACGGAGAGCGGTTGTGCAGCGGCAGTGCAGGCGGCTCGCATGGGGGTGAAACGGATTGTGCTCGTCAACGACATCGATTGGCTGGGCGGCCAGTTCAGCGCCGAAGGGTTGGGCGCGATCGACGAGAATCGCGCGCACGGTTACAACGGCAAAGTGCCGATCCCGCGCTCGGGAATTTTCCGCGAGGTCATTGACGCCATCGAGGCGCGTAACGCCAAGTTGTACGGCGGCATCCGGCGCCCCGGCAACACGCGCGTGATCACCACCAGTCGGCCCAAGGAATCAGAGGCGGTCTTTCGCGAACTGCTCGCACCGTACGAACAGACCGGCCAACTGCGACGGGTTTCGCATTATCGATTGGAGAAGGTGCTGGTCGAAAATCACCGCGTTTTGGGAGCGGTGTTTCGATCCAACACGACGGACCAGACCCTGACGGTGCGGGCGCGGTTGACGATTGATGCCAGCGATTGGGGCGATGTGATTCAAGGCAGCGGTGCCCAATGGAATGCCGGGCAAGATGCTCAGGCGAAATACGGCGAGCCCAATGCGCCGGCCAAGGCGGAGCCAAGCACCGACCTGAATCCCATCACCTGGTGCATGATTCTTGAGGAGCGCCCCGAGAAGACGCTGTTCCCCAAACCGGCCGGCTACGACCCGCATTATTTCAATAAACTCTGGGGCTGGATCGGCGAGGACTTTGCCTACACCACGCGCCGGCTGGTCGATGGGCACGGCTTCAAGCAGATTGATCACCCCGATATTCTGCTGATCAATAATCCGTCCATTGATTATCCGCTGGATGTCTACCCTGCCGCTGTCGCCGCCGCGCTGGAAGCCACTGAGCCGGGGGCCTCCAAAAAAAACCTCGTGGCCATGACGCCGCGGCAACGTGAGATTGTGTTCGCCGATGCGCGCCGGCATACATTGAAATATTATCATCATCTGCAAACGAATTTCCCAAAGTTTCAATTCATGGCGCGCAGCGAGGAATTCGGCACAAAGGACAAGCTGCCGCCCAAGCCGTACATTCGCGAAAGCCTCCGGCTGGTGGCCCGGCATGTGGTGCGCGAACAGGAAGTAACGGGCTTCGCCAGCCGTTCCGGCTACGCCACCACGATGTTTCCGGACGCGGTATTTTCCTGGCAGTTCGAGATGGATTTCCACCCCACCCGCCGCGCCTGGACCACCGATCAAGGCGAGCGCGGTCCGTGGGAAGCGGTGTTCCGCGGCAACCGCCGATTCGGTCGCGGCGGCACGGGGCGTAGTGTGTTTCCGCTGCGCGCATTGGTGCCGCAAGGCGTACACGGCCTCTTGGCCGCCCAGAAAAACCTCGGCTACTCCAGCATCGTCGGGTCTTCCTGCCGCTTGCATGATCAATCCATCCACGCCGGGCAGGCCAGCGGCGCGGTGGCCGCCGTCAGCCTGCGTCATCAGATGGATCCCGCCGATCTGCCGTTCCAACGTCCACACCTCGCGGAAATCTGGAGGGGCCTCTTGGAGGTGAAAACCGGCGCGCCATTGGCGATTTGGCCCTTTGCAGATGTCGATCCGTACGACCGCAACTTTGTCGCCATCCAACAACTGGCCCTGCGCCGGCTGCTGCCGTTGACCGCCACCGAGACCTCCTTTCGCCCGGATCAACCCGCTTCGCCCGTCTGGATTTCAGCCGTAGTCGCCACCGTGAACAAGGCGGGATACAAGCCGCCGCAGATCACCGTGACCCGGACGGAAAAACGCCGGAACATTGCGCGCCTTGTTTGGGATCATATCCGAACCCAACCTCTCCCCACCCGCAAGCGGCAATCGAAAACCGATGCGGATGGCGACGGCATCCCGGATACCGCCGACCCGCTGCCCTTCACCGCCGGCTGGAAATCCTGGAAACGCGATTCTACAAGTGACGGGTTGCCCGATCCATTACCGACCGGCACCAAGGTGATTCGGGCGATCAATTTCACCACCAAAACCGGCAACACACCGGCCGATTTCATCAATGACATCGGCGGCCGATTCAACAAACAAACCGGCTTCGGCTGGCAACGCGACCTCACCGCTAGCACGCGGCTGCGGACGGTCGACAACAACTCTCTGCGCAGCGGATTCATCTTCACCCGCAGCCATGACGTGTGGGAATGCGTCCTGCCCAACGGCCGGTATTGGATCGAGCTTTCGATAGGCGACGCGGATCACGAACAATTCGGCCAAAACGTCACCCTCGAAGGCCAGCCCGTGCACCGTAACCTCACTACCGCCAGCGGATTCTTCGCCGAGAAACGGCTCCCCGTGGAAATTCAGGATGGCAAGCTCACCCTCGAGATCGGCCTCAAAGACAGCAAAACCAACACCTGCATCAACTGGCTCCGCATCCAGCCCCGGCCCTAACCGCAGCGGGAAACCACAAGAGGGACGAGGTGGAACTCGTCCCTCCCGGGAGGGGCAAGTTCCACCTTGCCCCATTTTATTTACTCGACGGGCTCAACAAACATTCCATTCCGCTCACACCCACAAACCGCCGCGTAGTGACGGGGCAATTATAGCCCCACACTTCAGTGTGGGGTAAATGCCCGTAAACACAAAGCACCCTGCAAGGGTGCGGTATAGAGCCAACGTTTTACAGCGCCCCTACAGGGCGCGACATTGTGTTGCCGTTCTCCCCGGGCTAAAACCCGGGGCTACAATTGCTGAACCACTGCGTGGTCCAACCAGTGGTTTTTTCTCTTCTCCTCCTCTCCTCCTCTCCTCCTCTCCTCCTTTCCCGATTAACTCTCCGCGCCTCCGCGTACGCATAAAAAAACCCGCACTGTTTTGTGCGGGTGAAGGTTGATGGTACGGCGGGGTTCCAACCTGCCGCGGCGCGCTGAGACAGCGCGCCCTTCCTAGGCGATTATTTCGGAATTTCGTTCAGCGTGTAATACGCATTCGGGTGCAGGAGTGGAAGGCCGTCCTTGGAGCGGATGCCGCCGGACACGAGATGGTGCACGTGCCCTTTCACGAGGCCTTCGACCTTGATGTGGACGCTCTTGTTGTCCGCTGCCACCGTGGCGGAGGTGACCTTGGGCGTCACGTGGTCGACTTCCGGACTGCCGTAGCTGGATTGCAGAATGTAGGTCCACGCTTTCATGGAATAGCTGGCCACATCGCCGGCGGTCTTGGGATCGACCTCGTGGGTGAAGGTCAGCTCGAAGCCGTCGGGTTTGGCGCGCATTTCATGGATTTCGAACGGCACTTTACCGGTCCAGGTTACGCGATCGAGCGCGAACCGTTTGCCGCCGCGGGCGCCCCAACCGCGATCGCTGCCGCCCACGAAGAGGGCGCCGCTGGGATCGTAGTAGGAGGGAATGTTGCCCGAGCCGAAGCCGGTCATGAACAGGATCGCCGCGCCTTGATAGACGCCGTTGACCTTTTCCAACACCACGCGGCTGACGTTTGAGTGGCTTTGATCACTGACAAGCAGTTGATTCTTGAACGGCCCAAACTTGTCGTTGTTGGCGAAGGCAAACCCGCTGGTGGAATTGCCGAGCTTGGCGTGCGGCAGCACGCAGGCCGGCGGAACGTATTCCTTCACACGCTCGCGCTCCACGGGGATGCGGCTTTTGCTGTTGGGCACCACGGGCGGGTTGGGGCCCATGTGCTTTTTCACGAGCGGCAGATCCCACCACTTGTAGCTGGCCGGATGGCTCTGAAACGAGCCCGCCTTCAGGTGCTTCAACGAGCTGGAGCCATTCCACGGGCCCTGGTTGTCCGAGTAAAACACATCGCCGAGATGGTTCAGACCAATGCCGCCGGGGCTGCGAATGCCGCTAGCGGTGGGGATCATCTCGCCTTTCTTGTTCACGCGCACACACCAGCCGCGGTAAGGAGTGTTGCTGTTGAAGGAACCGGTGAGACACAGGACCACCCACATGTTGCCTTCGGGATCAAATTGCGATCCAAAGGCGTACTCGTGGTAATCGCCGTTGATGCCCCAGCCGTCGGTGAAGGTTTCAAAGACATCCGCACGACCGTCGCCGTCCTCGTCCTTGATGCGCGTTACTTCGCAGCGTTGCGTGGCGTACAGCCAGCCGTCGCTCCAGTGAATACCAAGCGGCTCGTGCAGGCCACGGGCAAAGAGCTTCACCTTCATGTCGTCCGCCTTGCCGAGCGGATTGCTAACGGTGTAGATATCGCCGCGGCGGGTGCTGACAGCGAGGTTGCCGTTGGGCAGCATGGCAATGCCGCCGGCTTCGAGCACGACCTTTTCCGGCAACGGCACGCGGGTGAACTTGTAGTAGTCCTCCTGCTTCGGCTGAGCCTGAGTGGTGAAACCGGCCAGCAGCAGGCCGGCGATCAGTGTAAGTTTTTTCATCATCAAATCTCCTTAAACAGTTTTAGTTGAGGTCCCATTCGTATTTGGCGCGCAGGATGGCCTTGCCATCCACAATCACGGGCACCAGCAGTTCCTTGCCGTTGGCGCCATCCCGCAGGATGGGCGCGTCCGGACTATCGATTGTGAGCTTGAGGTTCTGGCCCACCTTCCAACTGTTGCCCTGTTTCTCAATGAACCCGTCGGCGGCGGCGAGATAGTAGTATTTGCCGCTGCCAGTCAGGGTGAGTTGACGGGTAAAGGCCGGCAGAGCGCCGGCCTCGGGAGTCACGTAATCTTCAATCACCGTTTCGCCCGCGGTGTACTTGAACACCGGTCGGCGGCCTTCCACGAGCCGATACCCCCGGAACCGCAGGCCCTTGGCGCGATCATCATCGTTGTTGCCCAGCTTCAACTCCGGCCACGGAGCCTTCTCATCAGGCAACACGGCAATCGCCTGCGCGCGCTTGAGCTTGATCAGGTAATGGCCGCTGGGCGGCTGGAATCCCTGCCCGCGCCCGTTCCAGTGCTTGGCGCCGTCCATAAACGCGCCGTGCCAGGTCATCACAATATTCAGCGCGTTGGCATCGAAACAAATGTTCACGTTTTCCGGATAGCCCACACCAATGCCGCGTGGGGAGGCGCCTTGAATGAAGTTGCGATACATCACCGCCTCATTGTTCTCCGGCACAATCGGGTTGCCGGTGGCGATGGCCGGCTTGTTGCCACCACCCTGCGGGGCGGTGTTGTGGGCCAGCTGCAGTTTCTTGATACCGGGCCCGGACATATCGAGCGAGAGATGTTCGCCGCCACCTTTCTCAAAATACTCAATGCGGATCAGATTCACACCGGCATCCAGCGTGGCCGTGCCGTTTTTGTTGACCACTCCGTGCACACCGTCGTTGACCACCACGGGCACGCCGTTGACCAACAACCGCGAACCGTCATCCGAACCGAGGTTGAAGGTGTATTTGCCTTTGGTCTTCACCTCGAGTTCGCCTTCGATTACCAACCCGAAATTATCCCGGGTCTCGGAAAGATTGGTATCGGCGATCCCGCTGTCCGCTTTGCCGGATTTCACCGGCTTCAGCTTCTCGAAATCAGGCAGGTTACTCCAAGACCCGTTGTAGACGCGGTACTGGAATTTCTTCAGCGCCCCCTTGGCCACAATGCCCGCACCGGCCGGAGCCGTTCCGTCACTGAGACTTTTCACATACGCAACGAGCGCCTTCATTTCCTCGTCATTCACCGCAGGCGGCGGCGGCATGGGTGCCGCGGCACTTTTCACCACCTTGGCAATCGGATTACGGATGGATTCAATGAAGTAGGCCTCATCGAACTTGGCCTTGGCATCCTTGCCGCCAAATCCGAGGGTGACCTCGCGTTCCTGCCCCCAGAAATTGCCTTCGAATTTCGGCGCTTTCATTGCCACGCCCGCGAGCGCCGGCGGCCCGCCATCCACCTGATGGCAGGTGAAACAAATCTTGGCCTGAAAAAGCGCTTTGCCTTGAGCAATTAAATCCGCATTCGCAGCCGAGATATTTCCGGTCAATGCCACGACCGCCAGCACGGGCAGTCCCCAACGAGAAACACATTGTGAGTTCATTTTTAAAATAGTCTGCGCACAGTGTGTCGGTGCACAGATTTTCGCGCAAGCACTCAGCGGTGGCGCGGAGCAATTAGGACTCCTCAATTTGAATCCGCATTCAAAAGCGGTGGCTCCTTTTTCCCGCGCAAGCAAAGCCAACGAATAAACCAAAAAGCTCCCAACGGTCCAAGCAACAACCCCAGCGCAATGACAAAAATTGTGGCAAGTATGGGGTGTATCATCGAATCCACCCATCCATCCAGCGCGAGATGAACGCCGCCCATAATTTTATTTTTGGCCAACGCCACCGCTTCCGATTCGGAAACCCCGTCGGCCTGAAATGACCCAATAACTTTCGCCGCTTCGGTGTCAGTGAGATTGCCCTTGAGTTGTTCATCCCAAATAAACTCGATTGCCTTTTCCGTAAACCAATTCTCGAAAAAGTTGCCATTGGTTTTTTGTTCCACCACCACCAACGCCCGTTCGCGCACGGCACGTTCTTTGGATTGAGCTTGGGAAGCGGTTTTGCGCAACAGAGTAATCGCCTGGCCAAGATCACGCTCCAGCAATGAAGTACCATTGGCATCGGTTGCCAAGCCCGCGAGCCGCCACACCATAATGGCGGAATAAGTATTCACGACCGCCTTTTCAAATACTTCCCCCTGGCGCGCACCTTGTTTGATGGCACGACCCCCACCCCAAATACCCAGCCATGAACTGGACCCCAAACTCAATGTCCCCACCATTAGCACCGGCCACAGCCAACGCACGTATTTGTAGCCGCCCCACGGAATATCCATCCAACCGCGGTCGCGCAGTGCGCGCCACAGGAAAACCCCCGCCGCCACGCCCACCACAAAGCCCAGCCCGCCCCACAGGGTACAATGCCAAACCGCCTTGAGCGCCAGCTCGCCAAAGCCTTTCACCGCGTCCCAAACCGAGTTAAGGGCTTGGTTTGCCAACGACGATTCTGCAGCTGTCGTCACGCCGACGACGCCTGCAATCAGCAAAAAAACAGCCCAATGACGAAACCGGTTCATCCCGCTTTTTGCCATCCCAAGCCGGTCAACACAAGAAACATATGTAAAACACACTAAAAACCCTCACAAAACAAGGTCTCTTCTGTAATTTAAGTTTTGTAGAAAAAAAATTTATAAAGTATATTGACAAATTCCAGAAAAACCATACTCTCTTTGCGCCCTAACTAAAACAGTTAGGCTAAAAACGTCTGAAAACTATACTAGACACAACCAAATACCTCATACTATGACAAACAAAAAATGGACCATGAATTCTCTGACCCGAGAAGATTGGGATTTCTCATGCTACAAAAACCTGCCGAGCTCCGCCATCAGCCGAATCTACTTATGGGAACTGGATCGCGAACTGGGCAGCGGCAAAGGCCCCTTTGCCAAAGATCCCGCCAATAAAAAATGGCTGGCTTCTTTGAGCAAGGGCAATGACTACACCGCATTGCCAAATGCCCCTGTGGTGTCCAGCAGCGGCACCACGCACAAAACCCGCGGCGGTGATGCCGTGGCAGCGAGTGGCGGCAATACGCTTCATGTTTTCCAAATCAACTGGAATTGCAGCCACGGCGAACTCGTGGAGGCATTCTCGGATTGGTTGGAATTTGGGCACGGCACGCCGTACATCACGTTCCCGACCAACACCCACGGGCGGCCGCGCCAGCAGTACGCTATGCTGGAAAAGGTGGCCATCCACCGCTTCCACAAAGTGGGCTACTCAGGCGGCCCGAAGTTTTTCCGGGAGAATAAAAAGGATGCTTTCCGACGGAACCTCAAACGCATCAACTGGACACTGGCGCAGCGCGAAATGAATCTCCATTTCAAGCATCGCACCAAGGAGTTGGCCCGGCTCAGCAAGGCAGCCGGCAAAAATTGGAAGAGCTTGCTCTACTAAACAACTAATCAAACAAACCCAACGCACACGTGCGATGAGTTTAAACCCCGCCCCTTTGGGCGGGGTTTTTTGTGGACTGGTCATTGAGCGATGCGCGTCACTTTCCTGCCCTCTTCATAAACTGATTCGCGGCGCTTGCCGCCTTGCGGGTAAAATAAAATCAGCGTGCCCGTGCCCTTTGACAATTCTGATGCCACAGTGCCTCCAAGCTTCCACGAAGTAGCCCGCACCAGCCGACCGCGCTGGAAAATGGCATCCACCATTCGTTCGCCGTTGGGGTACCACTCCACAAATCGACCGTTGATTTTGCCCTTCGAATAATCCGCCTCCATCAACGGCGCGCCACCGGTGTACCACGACCGAATGAGCCCGTGGCGTTGGCCATGAATCATGCGACCTTTGAACCGAATCCCTTCATCAAAATAATCATAGTCGCCATGAAACGGCTGGCCCGTGGCCGGGTTCACGTAGAGCCCCGATGCTTGCCGAACGGGCGGGCCGGCCGGCAATGGAACGGCGGCGCGAGGTTCCCTCCCCCCAATGGATCCCTGGGGAGCGCCGGGCACTTGCACTCCATTGCGATAGGTTTTTTCGCTTTCGCGGGTGCCGTCGGGGTGGAAAAGTATGAGCGTGCCGCTACCGTTCACGACGCGACTGCCTTCGGTGCCATCGGGTTTCCAAGAGGAGGCTGAGATGATTTTCCCGTCCTGCCATTCCGCCACTGCGCGGCGTTGGGTGCGGGTGTACCATTCCTCAAACCGTCCGTGCTTGCGGCCATTTTTGTAGCTCAACACATATTTCTGGCCCGTGGAGGGGTCAGTCATTGTGTTCACGCCGGTGTAAGGCTCGGGATCGCCCTTCAAGTAAACCAATCCGCCGCGCATCTCCAATTCACTGAGTGATGGCTTCGGCCCGGATGATAGAGCTCCGCATCCGGCACTCAAAATACAAACAGCGAACAAGACGCACAAAGCGGCAGAGGGCATCATCAATTGGATCATTCGATTCATTTTTTTCCTCCTGAATGGATTTTGATTTCTCCACGCTGCACATGGAGCTGAGGGAGCCAGGCATTGGCTTTGGCAATGGCGGCTTGGCGTTGGGCCGGAATGAGTTTGGAAGCCAAGGCTTCCAATTGCCGGGCGGCGGCTTCGTGCCCACTCAAGGCGGCCTGACACCACCACACAAAAGCCTCCACTTCATTCGCATCCACCCCGCGGCCCGTGTGGCATAATCCTGCAAAATTATGTTGAGCCTCCGCGTGGCCCTGCCAGGCCGCTTGCCGGAAACTGCGCGCAGCCGCTTCCACATCCTTGGGCACGCCCTGTCCCGTCAAAAGGCGCACTCCCATTTCATTGAGCGCCTGGGGCTGGCCGAGCTGCGCGGCGCGTTGATACCACTTCACCGCGGCGGCCTCATCGTTTGGGGCTAATTGCACGGCGAGATTAAACATCCCGTCGGCATATCCGCCCTCGGCCGCACGGGTGAAATAGTTACGGGCGGCAAGGGCATCGCGCGCAGTACTTTCACCGAGCAGCAACTTGACCCCCAGTTGATTGGCCGCAGCAGCGTGGCCCTGATCGGCGGCTTGTTTGTAAAACTCAAATGATTTTTTATCGTTGAGTTCTTTGTCTCTACCCTGTTCGTAGCGGATCGCGAGCATGTGCTGCGCATCGGCCAAACCGCGGTCCGCCGAGAGCCGGACCAAGCGCAACGCTTCAGCCTCGTTTCGCTCCATTCCAAATCCAAACGCGAGACGAGCGGCGTGGAGAAACTGTTCTGCGGGCGGGGCATCCTCAGCAGGCGCGACCCCTTCTCCAAGCTCGCCCAGCCGGGCGGGCCAGCCATCGTTGAGGCGGGCAGAAAGTTTGGCATGAAGACCCAATGCACCCTTGGCAGTCTGATGATCTCTGGCAAAAGATTGATTGTCCTTATCGCGATTAAACTCCGTGAGTCGGGCGAGCCAGTGAAGTGCCAACTGAAAATTCTGCGGCACACCACGGCCTTCCTCGAAAATTTTGGATAATGCTAATTGCGCTTCCGCACTGTCGTTTTCCGCCGCGCGTTGGTACCACTTCACTGCCAGTGCAAGGTTGGGCTCCGTGCCTTGGCCGGTGTCGTACATTTCGCCCAATTCGAATTGCCCACGGGCATTGTCATTTTCCGCCGCGCGCCGGTGCCATTGAAAACGCTCTTTGAGATTGGCCGCTTTTTCCTCTTCGGTGTCGCCCGCATTTTTCAAACGCAGCCCCACGTTGTTTTGCGACACTGCGTTGCCACGTTCAGCCGCGCGCCGATAATGTTCAATCGCCTTATCAGGATTGGCCGCCCCCTCGCCGGCCCGGCCGTAGCCAATCATCCAGCCGATGTTATTGATGGCACCGGAGTTTCCCTGCGCGGCGGCTTTGCGATACCATTCCATGGCCAGCACATCATTTTGCTCCACTCCGTGCCCTTTGCTGTAACGCGCACCGATCATAAACTGCGCCCCGGAATACCCCTGCTCAGCACAGGGCCGTTGCCAGCGAATGGCTTCCAAGTAATCGCGACGGCCATGGCGTTGGCTCGCCCAAATGTTGCCCGCCAAATACATCGCCGCCACGCTTCCCTGCTCGCCGAGCGTCATCAGCTTGGGCAATGCTTCGCGGTATAGCTTGCGGGCCCGATCGCGATCGCGCCGGGCGCCAAGGCCATCCCAATATTGATCCGCCATTTCTGAAATTGAAAATGGATCGCCTGCCTTCGCGGCCTGTTCAAAAATTTTCAGCGCCGCGGTTTTGTCCATCTCCAATCCGCCCCAGCCGCGATAATGCAGCAGCCCCAACGCGCGCGCCGCCGAGGGATGACCCGCCTGAGCCAGCGCAGGTAAACCGGGCGCGGCGCGTTTCAATAGTGCATTGCTCTTCGTTTCATCCGGCTTTACCCCGATGCCAAAGCGATACATCATCCCTACTCGGAACAGGCCCAACGCATGACCGGTGGTGGCCGATTTATTGGCCCACTCAAACGATTGAGGTAAATCTACCGGCGCACCCTGCCCCCATTCCAGCAACCGGCTCAACTCATATTGCGCCAACGCATCGCCGGCCTTGGCTTTGGTTAATTCTGCTGCAAACTGTTCAGCCAATTGGGGAGCGATGGCCTTCAACTTGTCAGGCAACCCCGCGCCGCGCGTGGGCGCTTCGTTTGGAATAGGAGCATCCTGCGAAAAAATACTAACGGATAGGAAGCCCCACAACCCAAAGATGAATGCAAACCTCATAGCAAAAGTGTAGCCCGCAGCCCGCAATTTGTCCTTAAAAATATTCCTGATTTATTCCCTGCCCCGATGCAAAAATGTGGCGCGATAATTATGGTACTGGCGGGACACCGGCTCATGGCGGTCCACCCATTTGCCGGGGCGTTCGAGGGTCGTGCCATTCACCGTGATCCGCTCTCCCGGCTCGTACTCGCGACGTTGCACCCATTCCTGCTCGCGCCGCTCGAATTCACGCGAATGCACCACCAATTCCGCCCCCACTGCGCGCGCCTGCTTCCGTAATTGGCGGGTGCTTACGGAACTGGACGTATTGAATTCAGATTCCCCCAAAATTTCCCACCCGCCATCGGTGTGCAATTTCACCCGCTCCGCGTGCCGCCGCATAAGAGTTTGCTGCACCTCCGGCTCACTAACCATATTGGGTGACTCGGCCGTTGCGGGCACTATGGCTACTGAATTTAGAGGGAAATAATTGTCTTCATAAGGATTACCACCCCAATCCTCAAGCACGTTACAGCCCGTACCCAAAGCGACTCCCACCCATAATAACCAGAATGTTTTCACCATCACAATCCCCGCCCGAACGTGAACGTACTATGCTTACTTTTGAATCAAACAGTACGTAAACGTACCACTTAAAACGCCTTTGTCAACCGTGCGGCTCTTGGTTTATCCACAAGTTATTCACAGAGGAAAAGAAGAAGGCCGCCAACGGGGAGGAGTTTGGGGTATCCCGCTGGCGGCCGAGAGCGGATGGGGGACACCCGCGGGCGAAGTTACTAACAAAGATGCAGCCAGTTGTCAACAACTAGTCCCGCCCGGAGGTTATTCAACTGTTTCAGCCAGTTTTTTAAGCGGTTCTCCGTTTATTCGGAAACAGCGCCATTCGCTGATAGGCGTTGCGCCGAGGGTTTCGTAAAAGTTCGAGGCGGATTGATTCCAATCCAACGCCACCCATTCGAAACGCGGGCAGTTGCGTTCCACGGCAATGTTAGCCAAATGCACCATCAGTTGTTGACCGATGCCGTGGCGGCGAAATTCCGGTTTTACAAACAGATCCTCCAGATACAAACCGGCCCGACCGGTAAAGGTTGAAAAGTTATGAAAATACACCGCGAAGGCCGCCGGCTCGCCGCCCCATTCGGCAATGAGCGCTTCCACGGCGGCGCGGCGGTCTTCACCAAAAAGCGACTCGTGCACACTCGATTCGGTGGCCACCACTTCATCGAGCAGTTTTTCGTACTCGGCAATGGCGCGGATAAACTCAAGCAGCAACGGCACATCCGCCGCCGTGGCGGGGCGGATTAATAGGTTGGCATCAGGCATAAACGGCACTTTCGCGAAGACCAATGCAGATGTCAATGACCGCACTTTTACTCTTGGCCACAGCGTGAGATGGCGTTTCAATGCCCACATATGGAAGGCATCCCCTCACCTCCACGGCGCGGCTTTACCTTGATTGAGCTGCTGGTGGTGATTGCGATCGTCGGAGTGCTGGCGGCACTACTGCTGCCGGTGCTTGGGCGCGCAAAGGCAAAAGCCCGGCGCGTTCAGTGCGTGAGTCAACTCGGGCAACTGGCGACTGCTTTGATTGCTTTTGCAAACGAACACGGAAACCGCCTGCCATGGCAATTCACGCCCTCCACCCAACGGGAATTTTTTGGGCCTCAACGTGATGACTTCGTCGGCCATCCGGCCGCCATCTTCTCGCTGCCTCCACTGCGGGCCGGGCTGGGTTCGGCTGAACTTTTGTGGTCGCCCTGCGATGCCGATCGCGAAGCCGCCAACCAAGCCGCCCGCGCCGACTGGTCCCAATACGATCCAACCATTGGCCGCATCCTGCCACACAAGGCAATCAGCTACGTGCTCATCCACGGCGCGGATATTGGCCGCCCCACCACCGTGTTGGCCAGCACCCGCAATCTATCCACCTGCGATCTCGCCACGGCGCACTGGAGCGGCGCAGATGAAAAACACCCACCGCCTGAAGCGATGAGCGGCCTTAACAAAAGTCAGGGCCAACTCGTGGCGGCCGATGGTTCTGCGCGCCAATCGGATGATGCCGACCTTGGCACTTCCGGAAAAACCGTGCTGGCTCATCGCGAATCAGCCGGTGGGGTCACCTTGGGCCGGGCGGCCACCGGTGTGCTCGGCTGCTGCGCTACGCCTTCCCCCGTGGTCGGCGCGACTATTCCCAACCTCTTTCCCAAGATAGCGGAAAACGGGAAAGGAACGCGGTACGTTTTTATTCTCGATTGCTCCGGCAGCATGCGCATTGACAAACGCTTGCAACTCGCCAAACAAGCGCTGTACCGCACGCTCCAAAAACTGGGTCCGAAAAAAGAATTTTTCATCTATTTCTACCACAGCGCAAGCATGCCGATGGACGGCGAGCCCTTGTCAGCCACCCCGGAAAATATCGCGCGCATCAAGTCATGGGTCAACGCCATCCCCGCCGCCGGTGGCACCGATCCGCGCGGCGCGTTGCGCGAAGCCTTTGGCGAGAAAAAACCCGACACCATTTGGCTGATGACCGACGGCATTTTCAAAGTGGGCAACGATACCCCCGTCCGGCGATTGATTGCCGACCTGAACCCAGACAAATCCGTACGCGTGAACACCGTTGGCTTCGGGCGCAAACCCGAGGATGTCGACAAATCCCTCGTCCCCATCGCCACCGAAAACGACGGCAGCTTTGAATTCATCAACTCCCATCCGGGCAAATAACCCACCCAAACTTTTTGTAATGCACAAAATACTCCCCGCCATCCTCATGGCGCTCACAATGACGACTGAATCCGCAAACCCAGGCCATCTCGTTGCCATCGTCATCCACGGCGGTGCCGGCCGAATGGACAAGGCGAAGCTCACGCCCGCACGTCAAAAGAATTACCATGCCACCCTCGAGGCTTCCCTGCGCGCCGGCCACGCCATCCTCAAACGCGGCGGCAGCTCGCTCGACGCCGTGCAGGCGGCCATTATGGTGATGGAAGATTCGCCCCTCTTTAATGCCGGCAAAGGGTCGGTCTTCACCAGCGCCGGTCGCAATGAACTCGATGCCTCGCTGATGGATGGCCGCACCCTTGAGGCCGGCGCGGTCGGCGGCGTGACCACGTTGAAAAATCCCATCCTCGCCGCGCGTGCGGTGATGGATCACACCCCGCACGTGCTGCTCACCAACGAAGGCGCTGAAGCCTTCGCCAAATCCAGAGGATTGGAATGGGTGAATTCCAAATACTTTCACACCGATCAACGTTGGCGACAATTCCAGGAATGGAAAAGGAAAAAGGACAAAAGCAAACAAACCTTTCTCGATGAAAAACACGCCGACTACTTCGGCACCGTCGGCTGTGTGGCGCTCGATGCCAAAGGCAACCTTGCCGCCGGCACCTCCACCGGCGGACTCACCGGCAAACAATTCGGGCGCATCGGCGACTCACCCATCATTGGCGCCGGCACATATGCGAACAACCAAACCTGCGGCATCTCCTGCACCGGCCACGGCGAATTTTTCATCCGCTACGCCGTCGCGCACGACATCTCCGCTCACATGGAATACAAACAATCCACCCTCGCCCAAGCCGCGCGCGAGGTCGTTCAGGTAAAACTCAAAAAAGCCAAAGGCAGCGGCGGCGTCATCGGCATTGATGCCAAAGGCAACATCGTGATGGAATTCAATACCCCCGCCATGAACCGCGGCAGCATTGACATCAACGGCAAATTGACGACTGGAATTTTCAAATGAAACTGCGCCTCCTCTTACTCCTCGCTATACCCTTCACCACAGGGGCGGCGGAAATTTCCAAAAAATATCAAGCCACGGCTGATCGGCTGATTCATTCGGCGACGAATAGTGGGTTTGCGTTTCAGCGACTGGCGACGATGTGCGATTCATTTGGGCCGCGCTTGAGCGGGTCACCGAATTTGGAGAAGGCGATTGATTGGTGTTTGGCGGAGATGAAAAAGGATGGGTTTGTCAATGTGCACGGGGAGGATGTGATGGTGCCGCATTGGGTGCGCGGGAAGGAATCGGCGGAGTTGGTTTCGCCGCGCCGACGGGTACTGCCGATGTTGGGTTTGGGGGGAAGTGTGGGCACACCGAGGGAAGGCATCACGGCAGAAGTTTTGGTGGTGGATAGTTTTGCGGATCTCAAAGCAAAGGCGGCGCAGGCGAAAGGGAAGATGGTGCTGTTTAATGTGCCGTTTACAAATTATCGAGAGACGGTGATTGTGCGGAGCATCGGGGCGATTGAGGCGGCGAAGGTCGGCGCCGTAGCCAGCTTGATTCGGTCGGTGGGGCCGTTTTCAATGCAAACGCCGCACACGGGCAATATGCGCTACGATGACAAAGTGAAACGTATTCCGCACGCGGCGCTTTCGATGGAGGATGCGCTGATGCTGGCGCGGATGCATTCGCGCGGGGAAACGATTCGCGTGCGATTGAAAATGGAGGCACGGACGCTGCCGCCAGTGAAGTCGCGCAATGTGATTGCAGAAATTCGCGGAAGCGAGAAGCCGGATGAAATTGTAATCGTCAGCGGCCACATCGATTCGTGGGACGTGGGCCAAGGTGCGATGGATGACGGCGGTGGTTGTCTGGCAGCGTGGGAGGCGGCGCGGTTGGTTATGAAAAGCGGCCTCAAACCAAGGCGTACCATTCGCGTGGTGTTGTGGACGAATGAGGAAAACGGCCTCGGCGGCGCGAAGGAATACGCGCGGCGACACGCGAAGGAGTTGAAAAATCATGTGCTTGCGATTGAATCAGACAGCGGCGTTTTCAAGCCAACCGGCTACGGCTTCCTCGGTAGCGGTGAGGGGATGAAAGTCATCCAACAAATCGGCGGGCTTTTAAAGCCGCTGGGCGCGGGCGAAATCAAGAAAGGCTGCCGAGGCGCGGACGTGATGAGGCTCATTGTGGGCGGCGTGCCGGTGATGCATTTGGAGGTGGACCGCGAGCGTTACTTTTGGTTTCACCACACCCACGCGGACACCATCGACAAGTTGGATCAAAACGAATTCAACCGCTGCGTGGCCTCGCTGGCGGTGATGACGTTTTTGGCGGCAGACTTGCCCGGCGGCGTGCCCCGTTAATTTTTTGGGGCGGGAACTGTTCAACTGTTCTACTCACCAAAAAGCAGCCGCCGAGATTGTCCCGACGGCTGCTACCCAACGCGCTATTATGTGAGCTGGCGGTCTGCGCGACACACCAGCAACGGGAAGCCTAGCAGGAGTTTGCTCCGCTTGCCTACTGTAAGAATGAGTTTTGTTTATAGTAGGGTCCGGCGGTGCAGAGAGGGTTAGAAATCAATTCGGCAGTTGGGAAGGGCTATGCGGAGCGCCTCCACTTCGCTGCGCGGAATGGGGTTTCCGCCGAGGCTGATCAGGTCCAATTGCCCGAGGCCGGCGAGCGCGGTGACGCGGGTAATACGGTTGCGTTCAAGATATAAAATCTTGATGTCCTTGAGTTTCGACAAGGGAGATAAGTCGCTGATCACATTGTCGTTCAGGTTCAAAAACTCAAGCGCATGGAGATTTTCCAACGGGCGAATATCTGAAATTTCATTTTTTGAAAAATCCAGCGACTCTATCCGCAATAGTTTACCCATGGGTTCGAGAATGCGGATCTGATTTCCACTCGCATCCAACTTACGCAACTCCTTTAAGCGCGCTATGGGGGCGATTGAGGTGAACCGGTTGTTGCGAATGATCAGGTCATTGAGCGTGCTGATGCGGCCGAGGGGTTCAAGATCGGCCACGCGATTATCGCCTAAATCAAGCCGGCGCAATTGTGGTAACCTCGCCAATGGGGAGACATCTTCGATCCGGTTGAATCGCAGATAAATCACTTCCAACTTGGTGAGCGATTCAAGGGGTTCAAGATGTTCCACGTGGTTGTTGTTGAGGATGAGCAAATGCAACCCGCGGAGTTGACTTACGGGCTTGAGATCGCTCACCAAACTTTGGGCAAGATCAATTCGGTCCAGCTGCAACAACTCGGTTTTGGTGATGTCCCCTTCGGGTTTCCTAAGTTCCTCGCGCAACTTGATCTCAAACTGAGCATTGGAAAACTTAACCCGTTCGACCGGATCGCCCTCGGCCACTCCCGATTCACCACCCCATCGCGAATGCGATTCGCTGCGCACTTCCACCAATTCATAAATCCCGTATTCACGACTATAAATGAGACGCATGGTGTAGTTAAAAAACACCCCGGGCCAAATATAATCATCCACCATATCACCCTCCCGGCTCCGCGGTTCAGAGGCATCGGGTTCGCGCTTCATCAATGCGTGAACCTCGTCACGATTCACGTCCGGCCCTTGTAACAGGAAAAAGAAATCGTTTGCCTTGGCCTCACACTCACGCCGCGCCTGAAGATCAATCCAGAAACCCACACCCACCAATAGCAACACCCCCGTCAACCCGATACGAAACGCCAGCAGTACTCGGCCTCTTTTAGGCGATTCAACTTCGGGCTCAGCCTCAAGCTTGTGAATGTCCGCGTCGAATTTGCTCATCAGATCTGATAGAATGAACGATTAAACTATCGCCACCGAATCCCAATCCCCGTCCACACCGTGGCTATTGCGCAACACCGGTTCATCCCCGAAATTACCCAACCCGATGAATGGGTGCAATCACGATATGCCGGTTCATCGAAAAGGCTCGGCATAGAGTTTCACTAACAACTTCGGGCCAGCAAATACAAGACGACTCCCACCCCAAAAACCGCATCCAAATTAAAGCCCGGTTCTTTTGATTTTGCTTCTCCGGAATTTGTTTCCTCAACCGGCAGCCGGGGTTCCGGTTTTTTCCCAAACCACCGCATCAGTCGCGATTCGGTGTTCCCAGTTCCGCCCATTGCCCCCTCGAAGTTTACCGGTTGACCCACGGTTGAACGTCCGGGCGAACTCGATTGTTTGTGGGACCAACCGCAAATCCAGCACCGTAAATCACCATCCCAATCCTGCAACGGACCGTGGCCGTTGGGGCAATTCCCTTGCCCCGCCGAATCAGACTTGGATTCTTTGGCTTGCCGGAGGGGTTTGGTCTTGATCACTGGAGGCAGTGCTACCTCCGCGACAGCCCCCACCTTTGCTTTTGTAGCGGCACGGGGCGTTTCCAATTTGCCTGGGTTTTTTTTCGACCCACCCAGAGTCGCCAGAATTCGGGCGGCATCCTCGTGACCCTGTTCTGCCGCACGCTCAAACCAATGTCGGGCTTGCTCCAGATTCTGTTCCGTTCGATCGCCGGTCTGGTAAATGACCGCCAATCGATATTGGATTTTAACTTCATTTAACTCCTCGGCGCGGAAAATAAGATTGTCCAGAATTCGCATGAGGAAAAATTCTTAATTTTTTTGATCACCCCGCCGGCAAGGCCGGTGAATGCCAAAGGTTAATCTTCCGTGCCCTCCGAGGCAACGGAATTGCGCCCGCCGCTGATATACAGTGAAATGTAAATACTCAACAACACCGAAGCACAAAAGGCCGCCGCGCCCCACTCAACGGCCACACGTGAACCGCCGGGCAAACCCTTGACAGCCACCACCAGCACCGCCAGCACAAATACATCCAACATCGACCATTTACCGAGTTGATTCACCCAGCGTACCGAGCCGCCGATGTTCAAACCCGCCGCCAGCCGGGCGGAGGCCATGTAGTACACCCCCAGTTTCCAAATCGGGAACACCACAGAAAAGAGCAGCACCATCACGCCGATAAACACACTGCCCTCGTCAAACATGGAACGGATGCCTTGGAGAATGGAATAAGTGGTGGGCACGGTGAGTTCGGGGTTAATCAGCCGTACGAGCGGGGTGAACTCGCCAAAGCCGGGGTGCAGCGTCATGCAGGGTGCAAACAACCCAAGCCCAAGCAGTCCCGCCGCCACCGCAAGGCATCCCTGAAGTTGCCGCGGGTTCATAACGGTCAGCGCAGGGCCTCCACGAGCTTTTCCACCGGCTGCGCGCTGTCCACTACGCGCAAGACAAAACGCTTGAGCCCGCCGCGCCCGGCCGCCATCTGCGCGCGATCGCGCGTGGGTTTGCCTTCGGCATCAATGAAATACGGGTTGTCGCCCGGCTCGAGATCGGCCAGCGGAATGGCGCAACCGCCGGCGAAGTCGTCCCGCACCGGATCGTCATCATACGCCCGAATGACCAATTCGCCCTTGGGTTCCACTGAAATTAACGCTGCTTTAATCAGATTGCGTGGCGAAAACCGCTGCCCTTCGCTGGAAAGCACCTTGCGTAATTCGACCACGCTCACATTCGTGCCCAAGCCAAACCACTTGCCGATGAGCGCATTTTTCACCACATCATTTTCCGTGTGATACACCGTCTTGCCGTGCCAGTTCAGCTGATAAAATAAATCCGGCGCGGAACTTCCCGCGTCCCAACTATCGCCCCCCTCCTTCATCGGATGAAACTCCATCAACGTCACCAGCACATAATAATCCTTCCCCACCACCACCTTCCGCGAAGGCGCGCGCGAAGCCTCTTCCGTCTCCTTGTCGCCCCACAAAAACACCGCCCCCACCGCCAACACAATCAACAACGGCACCATATAATAAAAAGGCGCAGGAGTCGGTCGCGTTTCTGTGGGTTTGCTTTCGGCCATGGCGAGGGGGTTTACGGCTTCGGCTTCAGGGCCACGTTGCCGCGGATCTCGCGCAACGTGTTCCAGATCGCCTTGTCGCGTGGCTTCGGTGAGGCGCACACAAACAGATATTGATGCGGCGAACCGACAAATTTCAAGGTCTGCAGTTCAAAGTGCAGCGTCTGAAACTTGCGCGTGGCAAAGGGCTCGATCCAGTTCACCGTGGCCGTGAAGGACGCCACGTCGAACGACCCTTTCGGTTTCTTCTCAAAATGCTTCATCTTGCGCACGTTCACCGAGAACTTGCTGGTGTCCAACTTCGGGTTACCCAACCGCGCCTTGGAGAGGCCGGCGTAATAGGTAAACAATTCCTTCTGCAACACTTCAGACGTCAGCACGGGTTTGGCTTCCACGGCGAAGAGAAAGACGTACGTGAAAAAATCCGGCTGATCCGCCTTGAACATCCCCGGCGAGAAGAGAATTTCCTCAATACCCTTCAGGCCCAGATCCGGGGCAAACCCTTTCGGTGGGAGCGCAATGCGTTCGCCAAACCATTTTGGCGTGGGTTTCTTGATGACAAACTGCTGCTGCGCCAACGGCTGAGCCGCGGACAATGATACTCCGGCCAATGCCAGAACAAGAAGGATGGTTTTTTTCATGAGTTTAATTTGTGTTTACGAGTTTAAAGCGGGTTGTTCCATTCGGCAGTATTTTCGAAATAAACGCAAGGCACGATCAAAACTACAGTGGGGATAGCGTTCCAGAATGTGGTTCATATCCAAATAGCTCGATCCGTATTCGGCACAATACGATTCCAGAGCGGCTTGGGTAAATTCGATCCGCTCCGCTTTCAAATGACGCGCCAGTTTTTCACGGTTCACATCCGTCCGCCACAGTTGAGTCGACCACCCGATTCGTAGCGGGGCAAACCATGCAGGGTGTAAGTGCGCGGCTAACAAGACTTGATTGCCGCGCATCAATAACCGGATCAATTTGTACAATTCACGGGGACGGATCAGATCATCCACCACCACCAATCCGTTTTCCACTGCCGGCACCGTCCAATCCAATCCGCCTCCGATCACCCGCTCGATGGGCCGATTTTGAAAATCAGGATGATGTTGGATCAACCATTGGATCGCCGTCGATTTCCCGGAACCACTCACCCCAGTAAAGACCGCCAATCGCGTCGACCGGAATGAGGCCGTTTTCAACTCAAGAAAATCATCAAAGCCGGTCATGTGATAAAAAAATCGGTGACCTCAATTGAATCGATCGGCCCTTTTAATTCGTGGTCGATGAATTCGTCGTGGAGCAACTGGACCTCCCAATAAACCGCCAGCCCGTGTGTTTTCGATATTTCCAACGGCGGATACAACGCCTTAAACATCGGCCCAAAATCCACCTCCCCGGGAAAATGATTCCCGATCTCCTGACGCTTCGGAATGTGACCCACTCGTTCACTATAAAGGATAATCGGGCGAACCGGCTCCTCAAAGCTCACCGTGCGTCGGTTAGACCCGGAGCCTCGGATATATTGCCCCATCTCCATGTTACAAGCCACCACCCGCAAAGTCATATTCTTGAGATCAATTTCCGATTTCCCTGAAACCAGTTGTGAAATTGGCAGACAGGTACCCCGCGTGATGGCGGGAATCGGCCGAAGCGATACGTTGATGTACGATCTAAAAAGAGAGTTTTTCTGCCACACCCAAAGGCAAACCATTAAAATAAAGAGGAAAATAATGAAAACCACTACACCTACAATCGAGTCATCAGAATCATCAGAGCCAAGTTCCCAAATCAGCCAGCTCCCGCCAAGCCATCCAAGGGCACACAAGAGAGACATCAGGATGAAGCCCATTTTCCTTCCGGATGATAAAGCATCAAAATTTTTGCCGAATTGAACTGTATCAAAAGGATCAATCACTTCTGTGGCATCACCGCCACGGCTACCAGACCGCGCGTCCACCAACTTGAATTGCGTCGTCCGGCTCACCTGAGAATCCTTTAAGATCCACGCATCATCCACTTTGAGATTCGCACGCAACACGATGGATGCATGGGTTCCTTCATAGGTGAAGCATTCAAACGAATCGGTTGGAATCTCAAGTTCATATTCCGTGCGATCCACAACGAACTTGTCGGTGTACAGATTCGTCTCATCATTGACCGGACTTGAATCATGCACCTCACTGGCCAGATCGAGAGAGAACTCGGCCTTTTTCCCCATCATCTTGGGGTCGGTGATTTTGAGGATGACGGTAAAATAATTCGGCCGAAAAGAAACATCCGGCCGAATTGATAGATGTAGATGGTCCGACACGTTGATTAATTAAATCATATAACGGTGGCGCTACACAACCCAACAACCCGTATTATTTTCCCCCAATCGCATACAACGCCTCGTGGGTGCGCAGGTAAATGCGGCCGTTGCTGGGGGCCGGGGAGGCGGTGAGCCCTCCGGCGAGTTTGTTCTTGGCCAGCACCTTGAATTCCCGACCGGCCTGCAGCACGGTCACCATGCCGTCCCGCGAGGTAATATAGATCTTCCCATCCCCGGCCACCGGCGAGGCGCGGTAGGTTTGGCGATGAGGCGACTCGGAATAGAGTTGCTCGCCGCTCTTGGCATCGAGGCACGTCACCGTGCCGTTTTCACGGCAGAGATACACGAGGTTGTTGTAAATCACCGGGGAAGGCACATCCGGCGTGCCGCGGTCAATGCGCCAGACCTCTCCCTTGCCGCCTTTGCCGATGAAGCCCTTGGCACCCGTCACACTGATGGCGGCCACGCCGCGATTCTTCGCCGAGGGAATGACCACTAAACCCTTATGCGCCACCGGCGAGGCCACAAAACGCAACGTCCGATTGTAGCTATCTTTGGGATTCAGATCGCCCACCCGCCAGAGTTCTTTGCCGTCCATCGGATCATGCCCGATAGCGTAGTCGTTGCCATGCGTCACGATCTGAAATGTAGCCCCGTACGCCACCGCCGTCGGGGAGGCGTAGGAATGCTCACATTCGGCCACACCGTCACTCTTGCGTTCCACCTTCCACACTTCCTTGCCGGTAAAGGTATCAATACTCACCAGCAACGCCGCGTTGGAATGGATCAGCTGCAAATACAACCGACCCTGAAACAACAGCGGCGTGGAGTGAAAGCCGAAGCCCAGCCGGAATTTCCCGTAGCGTTCCTGCGCATTGAAACTCCAAGCCGGCGTCCCGTCATATTTCGTGGCCGCCACATCGCCGTTGCCGGTCATGGTGTAAATGTGCCGTGAATTTGCGCTTGGCGTAGGCGAGGCCAGCGTGCGTTCGCCCGAACCCGTTCCCTTGCCAGTCCCCACCGGCGTACGCCACAGTTCCTTGCCCTTGAGGTCCACCGCGATCAAGTACACCTGCTTGTCAATCTCCGCCATGGTAAACACCTTGCCGGCAAACACAATCGGCGTGGCGGAACTGGAGCCCTTGATCGGCAGTTTCCAGAGCACATTTTTGTCCTCGGCCCATTCGGTCGGGAGATTTTTCTCCACGCTTACGCCATCATGACGCGGCCCGCGCCAGTGCGGCCAATCGACCGCGGCGACTTGGAAGACAACAGTAAACAGCAATGAAGTAACGAGTAGGTTTTTCATATTCAAAATTAAGCGATGATGTCTTTCACCACATGTCCGTGCACATCGGTCAATCGAAAGTCGCGGCCCTGATAACGATAGGTCAATCGACGATGATCAATGCCGAGCTGGTGCAGGATGGTGGCGTTCAGGTCGTGGATGTGCATGGTACCGGGGGTCCACTTGTGTTTGTCCGGCTGCGGCTTGAGCTGATTGCCGTCGGCATCGGCGATGTTGTAGCCGTAATCGTCGGTGCGTCCGTAGGTGATGCCCGGCTTGATGCCGCCGCCAGCCATCCAGATGCTGAAACAGCGCGGGTGATGATCACGCCCGTAATTATCCTTGCCCAAGCGCCCTTGACAATACGGCGTGCGGCCGAACTCCCCGCCCCACACCACGAGCGTGTCGTCGAGCATGCCGCGTTGGCGGAGATCCTTGATGAGACCGGCGCTCCCCTGATCAATGTCCTTACATTGGTTGCCATGCTCGCCAGCGAGGTTGCCGTGGGCGTCCCAACCGCGATGGAAAATCTGAATGTTCCGCACCCCGCGCTCGGCCAATCGCCGCGCGTTCAAGCAGCAGGCCGCAAAGGTGCCCGGCGTGCGGGCGTCTTCGCCATAGAGCTTGAAGGTGCTGTCCGGTTCCTTGCTCAGATCCATCAGCTCCGGCACGCTGCTTTGCATCCGGTACGCCATCTCGTGCTGTTGAATGCGCTCCAACGCGCCGGGATCGGACAACCGCTCGCCTTGTGCTCGGTTCAACGCCGCCAAGGTGTCCAGCTGCGCCCGGCGATCTTCGCGTGAGACGCCGGCAGGATTGTTCAGGTACAGCACCGGATCCCCTTCACTGCGCAACAGCACGCCCTGATGTTGTGAGGACATAAAGCCCGAACCCCATAGGCGTCCGAACAAGCTTTGCTCCGGGTGCTTGGTCCGCGCGTGCATCACGAGGTAGTTCGGCAAATTTTCATTGGCACTGCCCAGCCCGTAGCTCAACCAAGCGCCGAGGCTGGGTCGGCCGGGGATTTGGCTGCCGGACTGGATGTAGGTGATCGCCGGATCATGATTGATCGCCTCGGTAAACGCCGTGTGCACCACGCACAACTCCTTGGCCACCGTCGCCGTGTGCGGCAGCAGTTCGCTCACATGCACGCCGTCCGCGTTGTTGGCCTGTTTGGTAAATTTATATTTTGTCGGACACACCGGCAGTGTCTTTTGCCGCGAAGTCATGCCGGTGATGCGCTGGCCATCGCGCACTTCCTTCGGCAAATCCTTGCCGTACATCGCCTGCATCTTCGGCTTGTAATCCCACAGATCAAGATGACTCGGACCGCCGCTCATGAAGAGATAAATCACCCGCTTCGCCTTGGCCACATGATGCAGTCCCCCATTCAGCTTGGCGTTCCCTTTGCCGGCTCCGAACATGTCCGGCCCCATCAACCCGGCCATCGCCGCCGTGCCCAATCCCAGCGCCGAGCGCCCGAACATTTGCCGACGCGTCATCATCAGTTGCGATTCGCGTTCGAATTTCTTAATCGAATTTTCAATCGTACTCATACCTCGTACTCCTACTCGTAATCGATTTCCCTCTTCACTTGTCAAACTTATCAACCAATTTCGTCAACATCGAAACAATGCGAACCAGCAGAATCTTTCCCTCTGCCACACGCTCCCCCGTCAAGGCCCGCTTGGAGACCATTACATCAAGGCACCCCGCGCACTCGGTTGCCGAGCCCCGGGCGTCATCAAAAAACCGGGCGCGTTGCTTCGTCGCGCGACGGCCGTTGCCCTCGGCGATGTTAAGCACGATGGAGGTGCTGGCGCGGTCAACTTGGTCGATGACCTCGCGGACACGCACATCTTTGCTTTCCTTCAATTCCGGAAATACATCCGTCAACCATGCGACGAATTTCAGGGCCAACTGGTAGACCTCCAGTTTTTCGTGTGAGAATTGTGGGTTTGAGGTCATTCGATTACGAGTAGGAGTAGGAAGTACGAGTACGATTAATACACCCACATCGCCACGTCACTGGCCAGCACCGTGATGACCACCTGCGCCCAGGCGGCGTGGTCGGCGGCGTTTAGTTTTTCATCGCGCGGCGAATCGCCGATCGACAGAAACGCTTTCGCGTCCTCCGCGTTGGCCGCGTAGCGGGTCTTTAATTTCCGGAACAATCCCATGCACGCCGCGCGTTCCGCGGCGTTGGGCGCGCGACTGGCCACCAACTCGAAGAGCCGGTTTAGTCGACCCGCATCATCGGCGGCCTCCTGCATCAATCGCTGTCCAAACTGCCGACCCATCTCCACGCGCTGGCGTTCGTTCAACAACGCGAGACTTTGCGTCGGCGTGCTGGTGCGGGAACGCTGCACACAACTGCTTTCGCGACTGGGCGCGTCAAAGAGCGTCATCATCGGGTGCGGGCTGGTGCGTTTCCAGTAGACGTACAAACTGCGCCGGTACTGGCGGGCGTCCTTGTCCGACACATAACTCTTGGTGTTGCTGGCCGGATGCATCAGAGCTTTCCAGAGGCCACTCGGCTGGTACGGCTTTACGCCTTCGCCGCCCATAGTGTCATCGAGCAATCCGCTTGCCCACAGGGCCACATCGCGCAGGGCCTCGGCGTCCAGTCGATGCGCCGGCCCACGCGCCCACAGGCGGTTTTCCGGGTCCTTCACCGGCGGCCGATGCGCAGAGCTTTGCTTGAACGTGCGACTGGTCACCATCAGCTTAAGCATGCCTTTAAGATCCCACTTGCGATCCTGCAAATCCACCGCCAACCAATCGAGCAGCTCCGGATGCGTCGGCTGTTCGCCCTGCAATCCGAAATCCGCCGGCGTACGCACCAGCCCCTGACCGAAGGTGCGCTGCCAAATGCGGTTGACCAACACGCGCGAGACCAGCGGATGGCCGCGCGCGGTCAGCCATTGCGCCAAGCCGAGCCGGTTGCGCGGAGCGTCCTCGGGCAGCACCCCCATCACCGCAAACACATCCGGCTGCAGCGGTTCGCCCTTCGGCAGATTGTATTCCCCGCGATCCAGCAGCTGGGTCACCCGCGGCTTGGGCAAATCCCGCGCAACGAGCGTGGGTTTGAAGGTCTTTTTGAATTCCTCCAACTCCTTGGCCGCCGCGTCGCCTTGTTTCACCAGCGCCTCCCAGCGATCCCACGCCGCCACATCGGCCGGTGCCTTGACGGTGGGCCCGTACTCGTACCGGTTGCCGTCCATCGACGGCTCGGCGGTGCTGTTGAAGAACGCCATCATCTGGTAATATTCCACCTGCGGAATCGGATCGTACTTGTGCGTGTGACAGCGCGCGCACACGAGGCTCATCCCCAGCAGCGACGTGCCCAGCGTTTCCACGCGGTCAAAATTATTCTTCGCCTGAAACTCCGCCGGAATGGCGCCGCCCTCAGCCGTGGTGGGGTTCATGCGCACAAACCCAGTCGCCACCTGCTGCTCCAGCGTTGGCTCGGGCAAGAGATCGCCGGCCAGTTGCCAGATAAGAAATTCATCGAGCGGTTGATTACGGTTAAAGGCGCGCACCACCCAATCGCGGTAGGGATAAATGCCGCGCTTGTTGTCCAAATGCAGCCCGTGCGTGTCGCCGTAGCGCACGGCGTCCAGCCAGTACCGCGCCTGATGCTCGCCATACCGCGGACTGACCAACAAGGCATCCACCAACCGCTCGTACGCAGCCGGTTTTTTGTCGGCCAAAAACTGTTTCAACAATGCCGGCTCCGGCGGCAGGCCGGTCAGCACCAAGGCCGCTCGTCGCGCCAATGTGGTCTTGTCCGCTTCCGGAGCGAAGCCGATGTCCTTGGCTTTTAATTGCCGCTCCACCAGGCCGTCGATGGCGTTTCCCTTCCAAGTGGGCCGCATTTTTTTCGGCGGCACAAAGGCCCAGTGCTTGGCGTACTGACCGCCTTCCTTCACCCATTGCGTGAGCAACGCGCGCTCGGCGGAGGTGAGCTGTTTCTCCGCGTCCTTGGGCGGCATTGGCTCCTCGGCATCGTGCAGGCGCACCAGAATCTCGCTTTCGCCAAGTTGCTTGGGATTGATGGCGGAATAGCCTCCGAGATCGCGCGTGGCGCCGGCAAACGAATCGAGCCGCACGAGGTCCTTCTTTTTGGTGTCCGGCCCGTGGCACACGAAACATTTATTGGAAAGGATGGGCAGGATCTCGCGCGAAAAATCCACCGCGAACAACTGGCACGCACAAATCAATGCAGCCAATAAAGAAACGCGTTTCATAGGGAAATCGTATCAGCCGAACTTTGAATTTCCAGCCTTATTCGCTATGCGTTTGACGCTCAATGACTGATGCGTTGTTACCCGAACAATTTCAACACCGGTTTGCCGGGGGTGATGGGGCGGGTGATGCCGGTGTTGTTTTGCGGCTCGTTGAGGGGGATGTCCAGCGCGTGGTAAATGGTGGCGGCGAGTTCTTCGGGGCGCACGGGATCGCTGGTGACGGTCGAGCCGGTCTTGTCGGACTTGCCGTACACGTGGCCGCCGGCAATGCCGCAACCGGCAATGATGGAGGAAAAACATTTCGGCCAATGCTGGCGGCCCGGGGGTTGTTGGGTGAGCACTTTTGGCGTGCGACCAAATTCACCGGTCACCACCACCAACGTGTTATCCATCATCCCGCGCTCTTTGAGATCCGTAAACAATCCGGCCAGCGCCTGATCCAGGCGCGGCAGGCAGAAGCCCATTCCGTAGGAGCCATTCCCGAAGGCGTTGCCCATCCCCATATTGCCACCGTGCATATCCCAACTGCTACTGGGCGGGCCTCGCCGATCGCTCGGGGCTTGGCCAACCCAGCCGTTCACGGTCACAAAGCGCACGCCCGCTTCCACCATACGGCGGGCCAGTAAAAGATTTTGGCCGAGCGGATGCATCCCGTAACGCTCGCGCACTTTTAACGGCTCGCGTTTGAGATCAAACGCCTCGCGCCCTTCCGGTCGCGTCATCGCGTCGTACGCTTTCTCGCGCAGATCGCTCCAGTCGGCGCCCTTGGCGTCTTTATCCAGCGCGTTACTCTCGATGCTGCCGAGAAGCTTGCGGCGTTGGGCGAGACGATCCGCATCGCCGAGATCATAAATTTTCGGCGCCGCAAAATTCGGCATCGCCGGATGATTATTCGCCGAACCCACAAATACCGGCGCATATGCCGAGCCGAGGTAACCGCCCAGCGCAAGATTCGGTGCACAAAAAACCGGGCGACCCACGCATTTAATCAGCCAAGCGTTGGAGACAATATTACGCTTGCTCGGTTTGTGCTTCGCCACGAACGAGCCGAGGTACGGCTGATCATCCGGCACCCCTTGCTGCACGCGCTTGGCCGATTGGCCGCTCAACAAATTATGCATCGCATCAAAGTGATTGCTGATCGCGCCCGGATGCGTCATCGAATTGATGAGTGTAAACTGGTCGGTAAGCTTCGCCAGCCGCGTGTGCATTTCGTTGAGACGCATCCCCGGCACTTTGGTGGAGATCGGCTGGTACGGCCCGCGATATGCCTCCGGCGCGTTGGGTTTCATATCCCAAGTATCCACGTGGCTCGGGCCGCCGCACAACAACACGAAGATGCACCTCTTCTCCGCCGACACCGCGTTGCCCGATTTATCGAGTTTATCGCTGCCCATCACCGAGCCGGGCATCCCCATGCTGGCAACGCCCAAGCCGCCCGCAACGAGGGCCTGTCGACGGTTCATTTCAAATTCGCTCATTGTGTTTTGACGCTAAAAATTCCCACTTATTCGCCAAGGCACACCACCTCGCCCGCCTTGGTGCTAAGGCACAGCTTGCCGCTCGCGATGGCGAGGCCGTCCCACATCGGCGGCGGCACGGTGCCCTTGGCGCGGTCAGACCGAGCGTGTGGGTTGCATCCGGCAATGGCGGCGGAAGCGGGCTAGGGCTTGGTCGAAACTGCGGTCGGGATAGCGCCCGAGGATGAGGTTCATGTCGAAATAGCTCGCGGCATATTCGTCGCAGAAGGAGTCGATGGCCTCGCGCGTGTAGGGGATGGCGCGGGCGTCCAGGTGGCGCATGAGTTTTTCGCGGCTGGTGTCGGTGCGGAAGAGCCGCAGGCGCCAGCGCAGTCGCAACGGCTGGAACCATGCCCGATGCGGATGAGCCGCCGCCAGCACGGTGTTGCCGCGCGCCAGCAGCTGCGCCAGCCTCGGTAATTCGCGGGCGTGGACGATGTCATCAACGACTACGAGCCCATTGTGTTGCGCGGGCAATGTCCATTGGCCGCGGCGGCCTGCCACGTGGGTCACCGGTCGGCCGGCATAGGCGGGATGATGGGCGAGCAGCCAGCCGATGGCGGTGGATTTGCCCGAGCCGCTCACGCCGTTGAAGACGACCAGCCGAACGCCTTCCAGATCGGCATCGCGCAGGTTCAGGTAATCGTCAAACTCCGTCATGCCGCCAAAAAATCCTCGTAGCGGAACAGATCCACCGGGCACACCAGTTCCTGGTCCACAAATTCTTTATGGATCAATTGCACCTCCCAATAGATTTCCAACCCGTGGCGGGAGGAGATGGTGTTGGGCGGATACAGCGCCGCGAACATGGGCTCAAACGCAATTTCGTCGTCGAAAAAACTCGAGACCGGCTGGCCGGCGGGGATGAGGCTCACCTTTTTTTCAAACAACTTCACCGCGCGCACCGGCTCCTCGAAGCTGACTGTGCGCTCCTGCGTGCCATGCCCTTCGCGGTACTGCCCCTTCTCCATGTTGCAAGCCACCACGCGCAGGATGATGTTCTCCAAGTCCACCCGCGACTTGCCCTCGATGAGTTCCGACACACGCAGGCGTGTGGAGCGGTTGATGCTGGGCAGCCTGCGGAGTTGTAAAGTCATATACTTTCCCAACTGGCGCTGCATGGCCCACCACATCACCACCGCAATCACCACGTCGACCGCCAGCGCGGCCAGAATCGGAGGCCCGCCTTCATCATCCGAGCCATCGAAGTGATAGATAATCGTATTGCTTTGGGACGCTCCCTGATCATGGATCCCCACGAGTGTGTTCGCGCCAAGGACGACCACGCCGATGACGACGATGAGGAGGGTTTGGATTTGGCTAAACCACGGCACCGCCTTCAGGTTCTTGACGAACTCGAACGCGTCATCCGGATCGATCATCCGGCTGGCATTGCCCTTGACCCGAGGTTTGTTGCCCGCCAGCTGGAGCACCACCGACTGCTCCACCTTGGTATCGAAAACCCATGCATCATCCACCACCAACTTGGCCGACACCACGATGGAAATATTCTGCCCAGAGTAGGTGTATGTGCGATGCTGGCCGATCGGAATTTTCTGCTTATGCCCGGAGCCGCTTACTCGGAATGACGTGCCAAAGAGTTCCTTCGAACCGTTCACCGGCCTCACCTCCGAGACACGGCACGTCGCCACCAGTTGCAACTTCGCCTCCTTGCCCTGCATTTTGGGATCGCGAAACGCTATGTCCACCCACACATGATCCGGATCCCTGCCGACATCGTAAGTGACCTTTAAACTTGCTCCATCCGCCATCCCGTTCTCCCGTCTTCCCAGACGTTTGCAGCCCTCCATGAGCTGAACAGGAAATACACAACATTTAATCCCGTGACAAGTTACAAAAACTCACGAATTTTGGAGCGGGCAAGGCTTCAGGAATGATTCCTGCCATGAACTCCAGCGGCCAGCCAGCGGTGGATTTCCTGTTGAAGAAACCTGCGCCAGACGCTTTCATCAAGGCGCACCATGAAAACACTTCATTCGCTCCTTGCCGTTCTTTTGTTTGCCTGTCTTTCCCCCACCTCCCAAGCCGCCCTGCGGGCCGGGGCGCACACGGCGGATGCCACGCCAACGGTTTTACCGGTGCATGTGAATGGCGGAATGCGGCAGCGGGAATTGGGCGAAGTGGGCAGCCGCATCAAAGTACGGGCAATTGTGCTGGCCGACGGCACGACGACGCTGGCCATCGTCGTCGTGGATAGTTGCATGATGACGCGCGACTTCCTCGATGACGCCAAGAAAGCGGCGAGCGAGCGCACCGGCATCCGCGCCGACCGGATGTTCATCAGCGCCACACACACGCACAGCGCTCCCGCCAGCATGGGCTGCCTCGGCACGGACGCGGATCCGCGCTATCCGCTGTTGCTGCGGCGGAAAATCATGGAGGCCATCGTTGGCGCGCAAAAAAATCTCGAGCCGGCGCAGGTGGGCGCGACGGTGTTTGATGCGAATGAATTTACCGCGCTGCGCCGCTGGGTGCTCCGCCCCGATCGCGTGCGCATGGATCCCTTTGGCAATCCCACCGTGCGCGCGACGATGCATGCGGGCAATAACTGGGACGATGTCACCGGTGAAAGCGGCCCGGAAGATCCGGATTTTTCGCTGATCAGTTTTCAATCGCTTCAAGGCCGGCCGATTGCGGTGCTCAGTAATTTTTCGATGCATTACTTCAGTGGCGTGAAAGGGCTGAACGCCGATTATTTTGGGATGTTTAACGATCGTCTGGAGCTGGCCCTCACGCTGCCGCAAAACGAATCGCTGCATCCGCCTTTTGTCAGCGCGTTGGGACACGGCTGCAGCGGTGACATTTGGCGGCGCGATTATACCAAACGGCCGCTGGATAATCCGAAGATCGAGGACTACACCGATGCGCTGGTGAAGAAGACGCTCGCTGCCTATCAGAAAATCAAATACGACCGCACGGCCACGCTGGCTATGGCGCAGACGGATCTGCCGCTGAAGTTTCGCGCGCCGGACGCGCAACTGCTCGAGTGGGCACGCGGCATCGTCGCCCAGACCGAGGGCCTGCCCAAAACACAGCCGGAGATTTATGCGCGCGAACAAATCTTCCTGCACGAACGCCCCGAGGCCACGCTTTGCCTGCAAGCCATTCGCATCGGCGACATCGGCCTCACGGGCATTCCCAACGAGGTTTATGCCCTGACCGGGCTCAAGCAAAAGGCTGTGAGTCCGCTGAAGACGACCATCACTTTCGATCTTGCCAACGGCTCCGAAGGCTACATCCCCCCGCCCGAACAACATGCGCTCGGCGGTTACAACACCTGGGCCGCGCGCACCGCCGGTCTCGAGTCCAGCGCCGAACCGCGCATCGCCGAGGCGTGCATTCAGTTGCTCGAGAAAGTGGCCGGCAAACCGCGCCGCACACCCGTCACTCCGAGAGGCCCCGCCGCCGAGACGATCGCCCAACTCAAGCCCGCCGCGTGGTGGCGCCTTGATGAATTCAATGGCCCGCGTGCGGCGGATGAAATGAACCGGCACGACGGCATTTACGAAACGCAAGTGGCCTACCAACTTGCCGGTCCCCATTCGGAAAAATTCACGCCCGGCCAAATCAACCGCGCCGCCCATTTCGTTGGCCAACGCATGCAGGCCCGCCTGCCCAAGCTGGGCACCAGCTACAGTGTCTCGCTGTGGTTCTGGAACGGCATGCCCAATGATTCGCGCGCCGTGCTTGGTTGGATGTTCAGCCGCGGCCGCAATCACGCCCTCGGCACCGGCGACTCCCTCGGCCTCAACGCCAAGGGCCACCTCATTTTTCGTAGCGGCCAAAAAACCCACACCGGCAAAGCCCCCGCCACCCGCTGGCAATGGCACCACGCCGTTCTCGTCCGCGATGGCGACCTCGTCCGCGCGTACCTCGACGGCAAACTCCAAATCGAAGCGAAGGCAGCGGCGTTGCTCCCAGTGGAGACAATCTTCCTCGGCGGCCGCCATGACAACGAGTCCAACTGGGAAGGCCGGCTGGACGAAGCAGCCGTGTTTGACCGGGCGTTGACTGCGGCTGAAGTACGGACGCTAACTAATTAACCACAGAGGCCCAGAGAAACCTTTTTCAGAAAAATCTCGGTGTTCTCTGTGCCTCTGTGGTGAAAAATCAATCCCGCACCGGCCCGGGGTGATTGATCTTGGTGGCACCGCGTTCGGTGCCCGGCTGAGTCCCGTGTTTCCAGCCCTTGAACCGTTTGCCATCGGGGGTTTGCCGGTTGGGCGTGGGATTTTTGGGAACGGTGTCGCCGGTATCTTCAGCCCAGCGATCAAGGAGTTGGGTGAGTTGGCTGATCTCCGCCGCGTATTTCTTATCGGCGGCGAGGTTACGCAATTGATGAGGATCCTTGCTCAGATCGTATAGCTCCAGCGCGGGGCGAGGTTTCAGGAAAATATCGAGCTGGTTTTTGTTGAGCTTGCCCGCGGCGTGCATCTTCCAGAGTTCGGCCCCGGCGGGATGGCTGGGGTCGCCTTCCATGCAGAGGTTTTGGAGATGCGGATAAGCGTTGCGGATGAGCACCCAATCCTTCCAACGCACCATGCGTTCGTGGGCCTGATAGACATGCCAGTTGTGCTCGGCAAACACGTAATCGCGCACGGTGGCCTTGGGGTTCTCAAGAATGGGCGCGAAGCTCACACCTTGAATGCGTTTGTCTTTCTTAGCACCGGCCAGATCGAGAATGGTCGCGCTGATGTCGATGCTGCTAATCAGCGACTGCGTCTCGGCGGGCGCGATGGTGCCGGGACGCGCAATGAGGAACGGCGTGCGAATACCGCTGTCGTACAGACGCGTTTTGCTGCGCGGAAACGGTCGGCCATTGTCGGTCATGTAAATAATGTAGGTGTCCTTTTCGATGCCCTGCCGTTTCAGCTCGGCGCGCAGTTGGCCCATGTAATAATCCGTGCGGCTCACCTCATGCATGTACTCGGCGAGATCCTTGCGCGTCACTGGGCCGTCGTAGAGATACGGTGGCACCTCGATGTCCTCGGGCTTGTAGAGCGGCGCCTTGTCGTTGAGCGCCCAACCGCGGTGAGCATCGCTGGAAGCGAACCAGAAAAAGAACGGTTGATCCTTCGGCCGCTCCTGCAACATTGGCACCCAGTCCGCCGACTTGCTCGGACCTTTGCCACCGGACACCTTATCGAACCCACGATTCACCGCCTTGCCCATATGATGTTTGCCCGAGAGCGCCGTGTAATATCCAGCCGCCTGCAATGCCTCGGGAAACACCGGCTGATCAGCCGGCATGGACGTGTGCAGCTCCGATGCCCCGGTGTTATGCGGATACCGCCCAGTGATCAAACTGCACCGACTCGGCGAACAACTGCTGATGCTCAAGTACGCCCCATGAAACAACATCCCTTCCTTCGCCATCCGATCGAGGTGCGGCGTCTTCGCCACCTTGCTCCCGTAACAGCCAAGGTCATCCCAGGAAATATCGTCGGTGATAAAGAGAATAAAATTGGGCTTATCCGCTGCTTGAGCAGGAAAAAAGGCGGCCACTAAAAGAGATAAAATTAGTTTCATACTTCAATTTGAATTTTTTTTGATATTAGCCAGTTGCTCCTTAGCAGGTTCAAAGCCATTTTCCGCGGCTACATTAAGCCATCTTACCGCTTCTCTGTCATTTTCCTTAACCCCAATACCTTTCGAATACATTGATGCTAATTGGTACTGTGCGACCGGAAGATTATGTTCTGCAGCAGAAGAAATATAATCAAATGCAGTTTTATAATCTTTTTGAACCCCTTGAGCGGTGAGGTACATAACTCCAAGTGAATAGTACGCAAAGGGTAAGTTTTGCTCTGCAGCTTTACGCCACCATTTGGCTGCTTCCTGAAAGTTTTGCTCCACACCATGGCCTTTGGCAAACATCCCTCCCAAGGTGTATTGAGCCATAGGAGAGCCTTGATCTGCCGCCTTACGATACCATTTAATTGCTTGTTCGTAATCTTGCTCTACTCCTTGGCCTCTTGCATACGCCATTCCAAGGGCGGTTTGCGCTCTATGATTGCCTTTTTCAGATGCCTTTCGGTACCATTTAAAAGCTTCTTTGTAATCCTGCTCCACGCCCCCCGCTTCAGTGTAAATTGCTCCCAAAGATACTTGAGCTTCCGAATCTCCGGCCTCCGCAAGCTTTCGAAGCCCAACTTTTGATGCTTCAAATAAGTCACTCAACTCATTCTCATATTTTGGTGTCCAAATTCCTTTTTTCAATTGCAATGCTAATTGAAATTGAGCTTTAGGATTTTTTTGTTCAGCAGATTTTCGCATCCAAATTATGAACTCACCGAAATCCTTCTCAACACCACGACCCTCACCATACATTTTTGCCAGTTGAAATTGGGCCTCTGCATCTCCCGACTCCGCCATGGTTTTAATTTCATTAAATTCCTCTTTAAGATTTTCAGCCAACTTCTTGGCCTTCATTTTTAATGGAGGGGTTTTTTGCTCTAAAACAAGTGCAGACGAAGGACTATCCTGCTCAGATTGCCTCTTCCCACATCCCAAAAATACAAGGCAACCCATACAAAACAAGTATGTGCATATAGTTTTCATTTTACTTATTCTCTTAATCAGGCGTTTCAACTCATTGAAATCATTCCTCAATGATTCGCCCCTGATTGATCTTCTCCAGGGCTGAGGAGGAATGCTTTGGTTTATACGGGTACCAGTCCGGGGCGCCGAACCAGTCGTACATGACGGCACGGAATTTTTCGATTTTCTCGGGGGGCTCTTTTTTCCAGCCCATGTCGCCGGTCT
>JACNJL010000056.1 GCA_014382585.1 Limisphaerales bacterium
TTCGGTTTCGATTGCAGGGCAAAGACGGGCAACTCGGGCCGGAGCTGCAGTTTCGGATGCCCAAGCTGCGCAGCTTCCACGCGGAAGATTTGGACGCCGATGGCCGCGCGGAGTTGATTTCCATTGCTCAACAATCCGGACGCGTGACGGTGCATCATCTCGCCACGCACGCGCCCGAAGCACTCGCGGGCGAACTCAAGCGTGGCCAGCTCGAACTGCTTTCCCTGCCCAAAACCGCCAAGAGCAAGCGCGGCCGCACGTGGGCGGATGTGAATGGCGATGGCCGCACGGATTTGATTTATGCCGATCCAGAGGGCAGCCAGCTCGTGCTGCAGACGCAAACCGAACGCGGCACATTTGCCAGTCCACGCCGATTCCCCTGCCTCAGCGGCATCACGCAGATTGCGGTGGCGGATTGGAATGGCGACGGCCGTCCGGAAATTTTTGTGCTCAGTGCAGATGAAAAACAGGCGGGCATGACGCGTCTGGAAAAGAATGGCCGCATGCCTTTCCCCGAGCCGATCGATACCGATGAGCATCGCCCGCTGGCACTCGCGGTGGGGCAGCTCGCGCCCGGCAACAAACCGGTGCTGGCGTTGGTGGTGGAAAAAGACGGCGCGCGCCAACTGCAAATGCACCAACCGGGCGTGCCCATGGCGACCCAGAGATTAAACAAAGATTACAAAGCCAATCCGTCCATCGTGGCGTTTCACGATATGGATCAGGATGGCCGGAATGATTTGTTACTGCTGGCGCCGTTTGAAAAAATCAAGGTTCTGGTGAATCGCGCGGACAACGATTTTGAAGAGGTGGATGTGGCCCCGCCGGGAGGCACGCTGGATAAACCCATTTTAAATACAGCAGATGTGGACGGCGACGGCAAAGCGGAATTGCTGTTGGCGCAGCGGAATTTTTTGCGGGCGGTGAAGCTGGAAAAACAAAACGACACATGGCGGCTGCGCGTGAACGATCAAATCAACGGCGCGGGCACGGACTCGCGCCTGCGCACGGCCGTGGCGCTACCCGCAGGCGGAGGCAAGACCGCGCTGCTGTTACTGGACACCGCGCGCAAGGAGCTGACCGTGTGCGAGCGTGACCGCACGGGTGTGTGGCAGCCGACGCAGCATTTGCCGCTGCCCACGGTGGATTTCGCCGATGCCCAACCCATTTCGATCGGCAGCAAAACCGCCAATGCACTGGCGTTCACCGGAGTGAATCAGGCGGCGTGGCTGGCCTTCACCGGCAGCACTTGGAAGCTGGAGGAACGCGCCCATTACGAAACACCGCTAAAGGACGCGGAGCTACGCGATGTGGTATGCGGCGATCTCACGGGTAATGGCCGGAAGGATTTTGTGTTTTTGGAAACCGCCAAAAATCATTTGGACCTCGCGGCGTGGGATGCGCCGGGCAAAGTGCTGCCGGCGATTCGCTGGCGGGTGTTTGAGCAACGCTCATTCCGCGGCCTCGGCGGTGGGGTGGAACCGCGCGAAGCAGTGATCGCCGATTTTGACGGCGACGGGCGCAATGACCTCGCGGTGTTGGTGCACGATCGGGTGCTGCTTTATACGCAGGAGAATTAAGGGGGTTGTTTTGCGGCTTGGACGTTAACCAAAAAACCGCCCTGCGTTTGCAGAGCGGTTTGTGAATTCTTCTGGCTATGCCTACTTCAACTTCGGCGGTTTCGGGGCGAAGGTGCGGAGGCGGATGCCTGCTTCGTTGACTTCGACGCCGCTGACGGTGATGTGCAGGTACCTCTTAATTTTAGCGAAGTCCGGCAACAGCTTGAAGTCGAGCCACTCGCTGAAATCCGGGGCCACGGGCAACCCGGTGTCCGGATCGATTTCCTGACCGGGTCCGACGGGGAGGTTGTCCAGAGTTTGCTCAATAATGTTCGGGTTATTTTTCAACATCTTGAAAAGGGGCCCGAGCATGTGTTGTTGGTTTTCGTAAGCGAAAGCGCCTTTCATTCCACCAATTTTAGCGGCGGCTAGTTTGAGGGCGGTCATTTTGGAAAGTAGTTTGGCATCTTTACCGGAACCGCGAAGATGATCCTCAATGGCTTTGCCGGAGGAGGAAAGGATGAGGTATCCGCCAGCGATGGAAAGATGCAGCCCAGAGTCGCCGCCGCCGCCGACAACGTCATAGGAATGAATAGTGCGGCCGAGGAATTCGCGTGACTCAGCGGGCACCGGCACAGCGAGCTTGATGATCGTTTGCAGCGCGCCGAGCGTGACGGCGGGTTTCTGCGATTTGATCATAAACAGAGTTGATGAACTGAGGAGACCCTCCAGCTTTTCGCCGCCAGCTGGGCGGGCCATTTCCATCATAATGAAATCATCGCCAAGGGTATCGATGATTTGCCCTTTGAAGCTGAAATTCGGGTCGGATTGTTTAGCAAACCCATCCAGAGCACCGAGCGCCATCGGAGCGGCGGGACTAATTTCGGCGAGCATTCCGGTAAAGGTTTTCCATGCAGCCTGACTATTGCGGCGGATGCGCGCGAAGCTGGTGACATCCTCGCTCACGAATGGCAGCGGACCGGCGTCTTCGGCGTCCGGCGCGAAGAGCGCGAGCAAGCCGCGACGTCCGGCCTCGGGCACATCGATGAAGAGGTCCATCAACTCGCCATCTTCATCCTGATGCAGGGAGAGGCTAATGGCGCGCAAGCCCTTGAGGCCGAGCGCGGTGATCACCCCCTCCGCGGTGGGGACGCCAAATTCAGGCTCGGCATCGGGGTCTTCCAATGATTGGGCCATCTCAAGGCCTTTCTCGACCACTACCGCAAAATCCAGCCAACCATAAGCCAGCGCGGTCTTGAATTGTTTCCCGTGACGCTCGGCGAAGCCGGGCACTTTGGCGAGCGACTTGGCGCCGGCGCCCTGATGCAACGCCATGATTTGCTCGGTCAATTGCTCTTTGTTGGTCACGATAAACAACGAACCGGCTTGGCCGATGTAAATGGATTGGCCGGCAAACTCTTTCGCTTCTCCCGGCGCCTCGATGGAGATTACATCCGTGCCGCGAATGCGGTGGCGTTTGTGGGGTACTTCTTTTTCCACAAGCGTTTCACGGAGCTTGCCAATCTTCTCAGCGAGGGCGTCAGATTGTCTACCGCTATCAACGATCAGATACATTCCGGCATCCTTTTCGCCGGGGATGAGCGTGAAGCCCATCGTCGCTTGGCCCTGTGCAAGATTCCAATATTCGGCGAGCTTAATGCCCGATTTTTCCTCCACTTCCGCGATCACTTTCTCGTGAAACGCCTTTTCCAACTTGGCGGCGAAGGCGGCCATTTCTTTGTCTTTCCACAAACGAACCAAAGGTGTCCGGTCCCATGCAGCGCGCGCGGCATTCATATCTGGCACGCTGGCCATGGCGAAAGTGGTGGGCGGCAGGATTGCTTCAGGAGCGGCGGCGCGTCCAAAAACAGCCAATAGCAGCAACACGGGGAGGAATAGTATTCGGTTTTTCATGATGTGGATTGTTTACGTTATTTTGAAAAAAAAGTTACCGGTTGAGGCTGATTAAGGTGCCGTCGGGGTTTTGTGCGGCTTGCGCGGAGGCGGCAAATAGCGATAGGCGTTGCTGGGGTTATCATTATCATAGGCGTAGGCATCACGATTTTGCAGGAAATGCATCACCCGATCCACCGGGATGGCAAAACCAAGATTTTCGCCGCTGGAGATTTTCATATTGGTAACGCCCACCACTTCGCCCCGCAGATTAAAAAGCGGCCCGCCGCTATTGCCCGGGTTGATGGGCGTGGAGGTTTGGAGATAAAGCGCCCCTTCCATTTGGCGTTTACGGGTGCTCACGATGCCTTCGGTGACCGTGCGCTCGAGCCCCAATGGGCTGCCGATGGCGAACACGCGCTCGCCCACTTCCAGTTGCGCGGGATCGGCCGCGAGTGGCACGGCGTTGAATTTCGGTGCGTCTTGATCCGTGATATGCAGCAGCGCGAGATCGGCAAACTTGTTCATCGCCACGATGCGCACCTTGCGATACGTTTTGCGCTCGAGCTGGCCGTCGCGCTGATGATACACCTCCACCGAGATCCGCGTCTCGCCTTCGATGACGTGAAAATTCGTGATCAAATGGCCATCCTCGCGAATGATAAACCCCGAGCCCAATCCACCCGGCGTTTTCACCTGCACCACCGATTTGCCGAGCGCCTCAACAAGCTGCTTCACCGGACGCAGCGGCGGTGGCTTGGCGGCCACGGTGTAAAGCCCCTTGGCCTTAGCCACGGTTTGTGCCACCGGCGCGCCGGTGCGCTCGATGCGCTGCACCTGGGCGCGATTAAGCGTGAGTACCGTGTACCCGATATCCACCACCAGCACTTCTTCTTTCTCGGCCAGCAATTTCCCTTCAATCACCGCGCCGCCTTTGAGGTGCAATTTATCGGCGTGCGCCAACATTGCGGCACAGCACAATATCAGTGAACATTGAAAAAAACGTGGCATCCGCAAAACCGTATCAAACGTGCCGCCCAAGGCAAGTCACAGTTTTACGAGCAGCAATGAGGTCCGCGGGCGTATTAAGATTTTGCAACTGCGCCGCCTCGGCTGCAAGCACCCGAATGCGCCGCGCCCGCAGCCGGGTGGCCAGCCGTTGCAACGAGCGCCGCCCCGCCGCCAATTGCGCCTCCACCTTCGGCAGCACGCCGGGCGACAGCATAAATGGAAATCCCACCGTGCCCTTCACCGACGCAAACACCGCCTCCGCTTCCACGGCCAAAATACGCCTCGTAAATTCAGCGGTTAGAAAAGGCATATCGCAGCCGAGAAACAAAATCCTTTCTGTACCCTTCGCCCGTGCCCGGCACAACGCCGTGACCACGCCGCCCAGCGGGCCTTGGCCCGGGGTGTCGTCGCGGGATTGAACGCGGCACGGCAAGCCCAGCTCCGCCGCCAGCGTGCGGGCGTGGCCGAGCAACGTGCTCCGCCCCAGCCGCATCCCTGCTTTGGCGCGGCCCATTCGGGTGCTGCCGCCGCCGGCGAGAATGACGCACTCCATTTTCATTACTGATTTTTTCTTCAAAAAACTATTGCCTTTGGCGGGGCGTCTGCTAGTTTGCCCGCCCTTTTCCGTGGGTTTGCCTTTGGTTGACCGCAGAAAAACCACGGCCTGAAATGTCCGGATCCGAGTGGATTTGGCGGCCACAATAACACTAAACGAAATCCCGTTTTCCGCGGGATGGCCCACAGGGTCTTTAACAAAGGAATAAACATGATTAGCATTGGCATCAAGGAATTGCTCGAGGCAGGCGTCCATTTCGGACACCAAACACGGCGTTGGAACCCCAAAATGAAGCCCTATATTTTCCGGGCGCAAAACGGCATCCACGTCATCAACCTCGATAAAACGCTCGAACTACTCAACGCCGCCTGCGATTTTATGGCCACCCAAGTGCGCAGCGGCGGCAAGGTGCTGTTTGTCGGCACCAAAAAACAGGCACAATCAGCCATCCGGGACGTCGCCGAAGCCACCGGCCAGCCGTGCATCACCGAGCGTTGGCTCGGCGGCACGCTCACCAATCTCAAAACCGTCAAGCAATCCCTCAAGAAACTCCAGCACATCGAGGCCATGGAGGCCGACGGCAGCATCACCGGCTATGTAAAGCAGGAACAAGCCCGTTTCCGCCGGCAAAAAATGCGTCTGCTCAAAAACCTCGGCGGCATCCGCGATATGGAAGGCTTGCCGGACGCGATTTTCATTATCGATCTCAAGCGCGAACATAACGCTGTGGCCGAAGCCCGCAAATTGAAAATCCCAATCGTGGCCATCGTAGATACCAACTGCGATCCGGACATCGTCGATTACCCCATCCCCGGCAACGACGATGCCATTCGTTCTGTGAAAATCTTCCTCGATACCGCCACGGAAGTGATTGCCGCAGCCCGTGCCGAACGCCTCGCCAAAACCAACGAAGAAGAAGCCGCCAAGGCTGCACCCGTTGCCGAAGCAGAATCACCGGCCAATGACACTGCCGAAACTCCTGCTGAAACACCCGCCGAAGCCGAGGCCGCCGAGCCCGTGGCTGAACCCAAGGCCGAAGCCGAAGCTGCCACTGCCGAGGCTTAACCCCACTGCCATCCCAATTTTGGCAGCGACTCCAATCGCAATCGAACTGCATTAATTAACCAGTAAGTACCCAAGAAATAAAAAAAAATGGCTGATATTACCGTAGCCCAAATTAGTAAACTCCGACAACAAACCAGCGCCGGCATGATGGATTGCAAAAAAGCGCTCACCGAAAGTGGCGGCGACCACGAGGGTGCCGTCGATTGGCTCCGCAAAAAAGGCACCGCCACCGCCGAGAAAAAATCCAGCCGCGCCACGTCCGAAGGCATCATTTCCCATCAAATATTGCCCGGCGCCAAAGCCGGCATTTTGGTGGAAGTAAATTGCGAAACAGATTTTGTTGGCAAAAATGAATCCTTCCAAACGCTCTGCGCCGACTTTGCGCAATCCTTGCTGGAAGATCCCCATACCGACCTCGAAGCACGCCGCACCACCGCCGTGGCTGAGGTGGGCGAAAACATCGTCATCCAACGCCACGCCCGCCTCGAAGTGGAAGGTCACGGCGCAGTCGCCGCGTACATTCACCACGGCGCAAAAGTCGGTGTACTCGTCCAAGTCAGCACCGGAAAAGAAGCCTCTGCCGAGAGCGAAGAGTTCAAATCATTGCTGCGCGACATCACACTGCAAATCGCTGCCGCCAGCCCTGAAGCAGTCGATCGGTCCAGCATTGACCCCGCCCTCATCGCGAAAGAAAAAGAAATCGCCGCCGAGCAATTCAAGGACAAGCCCGCGCAAGCGATTGAAAAAATCGTGGAAGGCAAGCTGGAGAAACATTTCGCCACAGTCTGCCTCGTGGATCAGGCATTTGTGAAACAAGGCGACCTCGCCGTGAAAGATCACATCGCCGCCACCGCCAAGGCGCTGGACGACACCATCTCCGTAGACGCATTCCTCCGCTATCAAGTCGGCGAGACGCAGGAATAACCCCTCAATCGATCGTTGATTTACAAAACGCCCGGCTCACGCCGGGTGTTTTTTTTGTGCATTCCATTGACGCGCGAGGCGTGGGCGAGTAAACCATCTCCGGTGACAAAAACAGCCAAACCCAAGCCGAAATACAAACGCATCCTCCTCAAACTTTCCGGCGAAGCCCTCGGCGGAGATCAGGGCTACGGCATTTGCCCCGAAACCGTCGCCAGCATGGCCCGCCAAATCGCCGAACTGCGTGAGTTGGGCGTCCAAGTCGTCATCGTCGTCGGCGGCGGCAACATCTTCCGCGGTCTCGAAGGCGCCGACCACGGCATCGACCGCGCCACCGGCGATTATATGGGCATGCTCGCCACCATCATCAACGCCCTCGCCCTGCAAAATTCACTCGAACATCACAAAGTAGAAACCCGCGTGCAAACTGCCATTGAAATGAGCGAAGTGGCCGAGCCCTTCATCAGCCGCCGCGCCATCCGCCACCTCGAGAAAGGCCGCGTCGTCATCTTCGGCGGCGGCACCGGTAACCCCTATTTTTCCACCGACACCGCCGCCGCCCTGCGCGCCAACGAGATCGGCGCCGACATCATCCTCAAAGCCACTCAAGTCGACGGCATTTACGACAGCGACCCCGAGAAAAATCCCAAAGCCAAACGCTACAAAGAAATCACCTACCTCGAAGCCCTTCAAAAACAACTGCGCATTATGGATTCTGCCGCCTTCTCCCTGTGCCTTGACAACTCTATGCCCATCATCGTCTTCGACCTCTTCAAACCCCACAACATCCGCAACGTCGTCCTCGGCAAAAAAATCGGCACCCTCGTCCACGCCTAATCACGCCAGCATTTATCCTTTCCCCGCGCCGCGTGCGGGCGTAGGCTTTGCCCATGCCAGTTGATGACGCTCTCCTCACTGCGGAGGAAAAAATGCAGAAGACAGAAGAAGTGGTGCAACACGAATTTTCTGGCGTGCGCACCGGCAAAGCTTCGCCCGCGCTTGTGGAAAATATTCTCGTAGAAGCCTACGAAGGCAGCCAAATGCGACTGCGCGAACTGGCCGCCATCACCACGCCGGAGACGCGGATGCTTGTCATCCAGCCATGGGATGCCTCCACCGTGCATCCCATCGACAAAGCCATCCAAGCCGCTAACCTTGGTTTCAATCCATCCATCGACGGAAAAATCATTCGCATCACTCTGCCCGAGTTGAGCACCGAACGTCGGCAGGAATTTGTGAAGACCGTCAAAAAAATGACCGAGGACGCCCGCGTCGCCGTTCGTCACGTTCGGCGCGACACGCTTCAAGGGCTGAAGGATGAGCGGAAAAATGGCGACATCACCGAAGACGATTTGTCGTTTGCCGAAAAGGAAGTGCAAAAGCTCACCGACGATTACATCAAAAAAATCGACGCCCACCTCGTCCACAAAGAAGAAGAAATCATGAAGGTCTGAATTATGGAAACTGAAACACCCACCCCCGAAGCCGCCCAAGACGCTGAGCCGCAAACCTGCCTTGATCTCAAGCCCATCGCGAAGGGCACCAATCAACTTTGCGAAGCCATCGTGGGGCAGGAAGGCTTCTCCGAATTATACAAAAAAATCGACGGCTTCATCAACGACGAGAAACTCAAGTACGAGTACAGCACGCTCAACGAGCGCGGCGCGTTGCTGCAGCAAAAGCAACAAGCGGGAGTTGAGATTCCAGAAAACGAAATCGCCGAATTTGAAAAACTACGCGACGAATTCATGGCCAACCCCGTGGCCACCCAGTTCCTCGAAGCGCAGGAAGAAGTGCAACAAGTGCAGGATCGCATCCATCAAGTAATCGCCAAAACCTTCGAAGTTGGCCACGTGCCGCAGTCCGAAGATTTCGATTTCTGCAGCGACGGATTCGGCAATTGTGGCTGCGAATAATCCGATGGATTTCTCGCGCCGCAGTTTTCTAGCCACCACCGCCCTCGCCGGCACCGCCTTCGCGGCGGATCCGTTCAAGCGCCACGGCGCGGCCAATCTCCGACTGAGTCTTGCCGCGTATTCCTTCCGCACCTTTTTCCGCGACCAAAAAACCGGCACGCGCAAAGTGGAAAAGAACGCGATGGATATGCCGCGCTTCATCGATTTCTGTGCAGACCACGGTTGTGATGGCACGGAGTTGACCAGCTACTTTTTCAAAAAACCCGTCACGCGCGATGATCTCGTGGCACTGCGACGGCGCGCGTTTCTGCGCGGCTTGGAAATCAGCGGCACCGCCGTCGGCAATAATTTTTCCCTGCCCAAAGGCGACGCGCGCACCGCGCAACTTGCTTACGTAAAACAGTGGATTGACCACGCCGCCGTGCTCGGTGCGCCACACATTCGTGTGTTCGCCGGACGCGAAACCAAAGGCATCACCCGCGCCCAGGCCGATCAATGGGCTATCGAATGCCTGCGCGAATGTTGCGATTACGCGGCCAAACACGGAATCTTTTTGGGCATCGAAAACCACGACAGCATCGGCGACGCCAAAAGCCTCATCGATTTTGTGAAAGCCGTGGATCACCCGTGGTTTGGCGTGAACCTCGACAGCGGCAACTTCCGCACCGCCAATCCCTATGAAGATTTTGCCACCGCCGCGCCTTACGCGGTGAACGTGCAACTCAAGGTGGAATTAAAAGTCGCCGGCAAAAAAACACCCGCCGACCTCCCGCGCTTCATCGAACTCCTTAACCAAGCCAGGTACCAAGGCTACATCGCGCTGGAATATGAGGCCGCCGAAAACCCTTACGAAGCCATCCCTCCGCTATTGAAAAAACTGTCGGGAATGGCGGGCTGATGCCACCGAGAATTATTTCCCACCCACTTCGGAGCTTTCGCCCTTCACGTGTTTGTCGTACCACGCAACCATTTCGGCCAGCGTGTGGCCCACGCTTTTCCGGGCGCGATAGGTGTGTGATTCGTGCGGCAGCATCACGATGCGTGCCTTGCCGCCATTGCCTTTGATGGCGTGGTACAACCGTTTGCTTTGCTCCGGTGTGGTAGCGGGGTTGTTGTCTTTTTCACCGTGAATTAACAGCAACGGATCGCGGATTTTCGGAACAGCAAGCAACGGCGACATTTCCAGATAAACCTGCGGGGCCTGCCACAACGTGCGGCGTTCGTTTTGAAATCCAAACGGAGTAAGCGTGCGATTGTATGCGCCACTGCGCGCCACGCCGGCGCGAAAGAGATCGCTATTGGCCAGCAACATCACCGCCATAAACGCGCCGTAACTGTGCCCGCCCACGCCCACACGGCGTTCATCGCACACGCCCATATCCACCACCGCGGCAATCGCAGCCTCGGCGTTGGCGACAATTTGTTCCACAAAAGTGTCATTCGCTGCGCCCACACCCAACTCGCCCACCACCGGCATCGCTACTTGGTCAAGCACCGCGTAGCCTTCCAGCGCGAGGAAGCGCGGCGAGGCACCGGCGAAGCTGGTGAACCGATGGGGTGAGTTGACCACTTGCCCCGCCACCGCGCCACCGGCGTATTCTCGCGGGTACGCCCACAGAATTGTCGGCAACACCGGCCGTTCGGGGTCTTCCAAATCATAATCCGGCGGCAAATGCAGCAGACAGGAAAGTTTCACGCCGTCCTCACGCGTGTATGTGAGCAGCCGCTTTTTCACTTCGCGCAGTGACTCAGCCGGATCCTTGAAGGCTGTGAGCGGCGCGCGGCCGGGCTCCCCCAGCGCGCGCTGGAAATAATTCGGATGCTCTTCGGGCGTCTCAAAACGTGTCACAAATTCCGTGCCATCATCGTTTAACAACGCCACCACCGTCTCGTAGCTATCCTCCGCGCACTTAAAAAGTGGTGTGCGGTCGAAAGTATTAAGATTCAGCTTGTCAAGAAACGGCCGGTCCCCCTCGGGGGATGCGCCGTTGCCATTAAGAAAAATCGAGCGGTTATGCACGCGCATCGCTCGCTTGCCATTGAGTAACTGCCGTATGAGCGGATGGCCAGGATGCTCGTAACGCTCAGCGGCGGCGTGGTTCCACAGGAGGCGGTCGGGGATGTCCGGGTTATCCGGATCCACCAGCCAGGTGCGATGCCAATTGCGGCCGCTTTCGTACTCACGTACCAACGCGACATTACGGGTTTCGCCCCAGTAAATTTTTGAAAACCGATGGCTCAGCCGCGTCACGACTTTGGGCCGACCATTGAATGGCGCTTCGAGCATCATTACACGGTCACGAAATTTCACCTCGCGTTTCGGATCACCCCCATCAAGCGCCTCCACCCACACAATGGATACCGGCGAACTGGTGGGACGCCAGTGATGCCCGCGCGGCTGCACGGGAACGCCGCCGGTGCTCACATCTTCGGTGGCGGGCCGGATATCCACCTTCTTCACCTCGCCACGTGGATCCCACACCTCAATGCTGCGTGGGAAAAACTGAATTGGCGCCTGATACGAATAAGGCGGATGCACACGCTCCACCAAAACGTACCGGCCATCGGGCGAGACATCGTACCGCGCGAAAATCGAAGGCCGCCCCAAGGATTTAAGACGGGAGGTGCGCGAATCCACCAACACCAATTGCGAGGTCAAATAATAATCAAAGAGCTTTTCGTCGTGTTCATTTTGGAGCAAATCCGGATAAGTCAGCACCGGAGTTTCGCGTGGGCCGGTTTCCTGCACCACCGGCCCGGCGGGTGCGCGCGGCGGTGTGGGAGCAGGACCGCGTGCATCCGGCACCGCGAGGCACAGCAGATTTTGGCTGTCTGGCATCCATTGGAATGAGCGGCCCAAAGTGGCATTGAGCCTCACCCCGGGGATAGCACGCGGCGCGTGCCCCAACTCACCCACCCAAAGCGCAACCGTCGTATGGCCGTATTGCAAAAAGGCGAATTTTTTTCCATCCGGCGACCACACCGGAAGACTCACTCGCCGAGCGGCATTGGGCAGTTGAACAGGAATTGTCTTGCCCGTGGAAAGTTCCTTCAATGTGAGTTGAAAAAAATAATCCGGATGCGGCGGGCCGTTGTTGAAGGGATTAATCCGTACGCCCGCCAGCGCCACTTCGCGCTGCGCCATTTCCTCAATGCGCCGAAACCGAAACTCCTCCGCCACCAGCAAATGCCGCTGATCCGGGCTGAGTGAGACGCGCGGCATTGGGCGCGAGGCAAACAGTTCCTTCGCCGCCTCGGGCGGTTCGAGATATTTCTGCTGCGCCTGTGCCTGCCCGAAAAACAGGCAAGTCAGGACGAAAATGACGGCGCGTAGGCTCACAGTGTATTGGCAAAAATCATCCCAGAACCCGCCTGCCACGGCAAGCTCCTTGCCTCCCGCCGCGCGGATAGGTACTTTGACGGCAGATGATGATGCGTGTTCAAATAATCGTCGCAACGCTGGTTTTGGGCGTGTCCTGCCTGCGATGGCCCGATGCACCCCCACCGCCCAAACAGCTTGCCGACACCTTCGACCTCCAAAAAATTCACGCCATCGGCGCGGCCATCACCGAGGCACGCGCCGAAAAACGCCTTCCCGGCGGCGTTCTTTGGCTCGAACGCAATGGCGTGCATTTTACCGAAGCTTACGGCCACGCGCAGCTCCAGCCCGAACGCGCCCTCGCGAGGCCCGATACGATTTATGATGCCGCCTCGCTCACCAAAGTCGTTGCCACCACACCCGCCATTTTGCTGCTGCACCAGCGCGGCCGCTTGAGCATCGAGGATCCCGTCAAAAAATACATCCCCGAATTCACCGGCGATAGACGCGAAACCGTCACCGTGCGCCAACTGCTCACCCACACCAGCGGCTTGCGTCCGGATATTTCCGTGAACGGCTGGGACGGCCACACCGAATGCATCGCTAAATGCGTCGCCGAAAAACTCCGCACCCCGCCGGGCACGACCTTCAAATACAGCGACATCAATTTCCAATTGCTCGATGAAATCATCCGCCGCGTCACCCGCCAACGCATTGATGTGTTTTGCGAAAAAGAAATTTTCGGCCCGTTGAAAATGGCCGACACCGGCTACAACCCTCCCGCTGCAAAACACCTGCGCGTGGCACCCACCACCGTCACCGATGGCCAAGCCCTGCGCGGCATCGTGCACGATCCGCGCGCGCGCAAGACCGCCGGCGTCGCCGGCCACGCCGGGCTCTTCACCACCGCGCCCGACCTCGCCAAATACGCCCGCTGCCTCCTCAACGGCGGCGCGCCAATTTTCAAACCTGAAACCGTGAAGCTGATGACCACCGCCCAAACACCCCTGCGCGCCCTCGGTTGGGATATGAACTCCGGCTACTCCAGCCCACGCGGCGAAACGGAGGGCACCCAATTTCCTTCCGGCTCATTTGGCCACACCGGTTTCACCGGCCCCTCCATTTGGATTGATCCGAATTCGAAGACCTTTGTCATTTTTCTCTGCAACCGCGTCCACCCAAACGAAAAAGGCGCAAGCGTTGTGCCTCTACGCAGAACAATCAGCACGCTTGCCGCGGAAGCGGTGAAGGAATTTGATTTCAAAAACTTTCCGAAATAGAACTACTTCAACTCCGGCACCGGCCAATCTTGTTTGTCTTCAGGCGACACTTCCACTGGCTCAGTCGATTGCCAATAATGCCGCTTGCGATTTACCACCAGGCCGCGTTTTTGTAATTCCACTTCGTGGCGCAATCCGGTGGCGTTGGTGTCAACGCCGAACAGGTTGAAGGTCACCACGCCCGGCAAATAGGTGAGATCGCCGTGGAACCACCGCCCGAAGGGCACGTCCACCGGCAGATGCGTGGGCGTCACATAATTGGTGCTAAACGGCGCAAAACCCGCCGGCACTGTTTCGCCATTGAAAATCACCATGCGATTGGTGATGCCCGCGCTGGGGAGATTCACCACCATCATTGGCGCGCCTGTTTGGTTGGTGGTGTAAGTCACTTCCCATCCGCCATCTTTGCTGCGGATGTTTTGATCGGTGGAATACAGCAGCACATACACGCCCAACGCGATGAAAAACATACCCGCCACGAAAGGCACCATACTTTCGCGCTTCGGCGCTGGCGCGGTTGATTCAGGTTCGCCCACGCTCGCGGTTTAGTACTCGCTCTTTTTAGTGATGCCCGGCTGCGGCACGGGATAAAACCCGTCCTTGTCGGCCGTCACCGGCGCTTTGCTGTCGAAGCCGCCCAGCTTGTCCAAATCCGGCGACAGCGGCGGGGCGTTGAGCGCGTCATCCCAGGTGGTTCGTTGACCGGTGTGCGCGGCCATCCGGCCCATGTTACAAACCTGACTCGCCAATGCCCCGCGCTCGGCTTCGTTATACGGTTTGTTGTTGCGAATGGCGTCGAGCAAATCTTCCCATTCGTCCTGATACGGATTGGTCTCCCGCGCGGGGAATTTCCAAATCTGATTTTTCGGGTTCGGCGTGAGCCCGCTATATAACGTACTCGGTGCCGGCCAATGGCCATTGGCCGAGAAGGTTCCGAAGCCTTTCGTACCATGCACGTAACTGGCGAATTCGTTGTGGCAGCCTTGGATTGTGCGGCCGTAATGCATCAGCTTCGTGCCGTCGGCGTAAGTGTATTCCACGGAATACGTGTCGAGATTCTGATCCACGTACGGCTGGCCCTGTTTATTCTCCGTGTAGTGCTTGCCGCCACTGGCTTGTGCCATGATCGGCCACGCCCATTTGTCGCGCGTGCCGATGACATCGAATGGATCGCCGCCGGCATTTTCCGGATCACCCATTGCCGCGCCTTTCATCCAACAGCATTCGTCGATATTGTGAATGTAAAAATCATTGAAGCAACCGCCACTCGCCCAGATGAAACTGTGGAAGCGCTTTATCTGCCAACGAATCTCCTCCAAATCATTGTACTCCGCGCGCAACTTCTGCGGGATCGTCCGCGATGAAGCCACCGGCCCGTGCATCCGATAGCTGCGCATCAGCACGATATCGCCAATGGCGCCTTCCTGAATTTTATCCGCCATCGCGCCGCGCGCGCGACTGTGCCGGCACATCAGGCCCACACCTACTTTCAGATTTTTCTTCTTCGCGGTTTTGTTGATCTCCAGAATTTTCTTCGTGCCATAACCATCAGCCGTCACCGGTTTTTCCATGAACACGTTGATGCCCTTCTCCACTGCGTATTGGTAAAACACCCAACGAAACGCCGGCGGCGTGGTAAAGATGGCCACGTCGCCTTTATCGAGATTATCGATCGCCTTCTTGTAACCATCAAATCCGATGTGCTGACGGTCAACCGGCACATCTACTTTCTTGCCGTGCTTGCGCTTGAGGCCATTGAGGCTGCCCTTGAGATTGCTTTCAAAAATATCCGCCACCGCCACCAATTTTGTGGGGCCGTGTCCGGCGGAAACCGACAGGGCATTGTTCGCCGCGCCCGTGCCGCGCCCGCCCGCGCCCACGAGCGCTACCTTCACCGTGTCATCCACCGCCGCGTGAACGTGCGGCAACGCTACTCCGGCCAGCGCCGAGGCGGCCGTTAGCTTGCCGGTGGTCTTGATGAATTTACGACGGTTTGATTTTGAAGAATTGGAATGTTTTGGCATGCGCGATGGTCAACCGTCCACCGCCGCGCGTCAATGGGAAATCAAAGATTGTTTTCACTCCTTCACCGCCGCCGCCATTGCGGTTTTGATGTGGGGCACTTCGCCGTAGGGATCTTTTTGGGTTTTGCAATATTCGATGAGGCCCCCGGTCATTTCGCGCACGATGGCTTGGCACGCGGGATCGGTGAATCGGTTGATCAATTCATCCGCGTCCTTTTGCAAATCGAAGAGCCACGGTTTGCCGGAGGAGGCGTACACGAGTTTATAGCGATCACATACCGCGCACAGCCATTGCGCCTGCGGATTGCTGGTGGAACGCAAAAACGTCAGGTCCCGCCAGCCCCCTCCCTTGGCTCGGAAGAGATGCGCCGCGTTGCGGCCGTTTACTTGGAGGCCGTGGTTCACTTCCATCAGGCTCATCACCGTGGGCAGAAAATCCACACAACTTAAGGATTCATCAACCACGGTTCCGCCTTTGATTTTTCCGGGTGTATAGATGAGGAAAGGAATGCGCGCGGAGCCCTCAAAAGGCACCCCCTTGTTCAGACGACCATGCTCGCCACAGAGATCACCGTGGTCGCTGGTAAACACAATGATCGTACGCTCGATCTGGCCATTCTTACGCAATGTATCGAGAATGCGGCCGATGTTGTCATCAAGACACTTAACCATTCCGTAATACTTGGGCATCATCAGCCGTATTGTGTCAGCGGTGATCTTCGGTGCCTTTGCCGCCCACACAGGCGTTTGTTCGCGAGTTTTGTTGACCGACCGCGGAATGGGCACCTTCACGTTCTGATACATTTTGTCATAAGGTGCGCGCACGGTGTTGGGGCCGTGCGGGTCGGGATAGCTCACCATGTAACAGAAGGATTTGCCCTTTTTCTCGTTCACAAAGTTAATGACCTTGTCGGTGAGCCAATCGGTGGCGAAACTCTTTTCATCTGCGCCTTTTAAGCCGTAGTCCGGCCGGCCATTTTTCGTCGATCCCACACGCGGCCCACTGGGCTCATCGACAAACATCTTCCAATGGCCGCGATTGAACATGAACCGGTTATCTTCCCATCCGAATTTGCGTTTGGGCCCCCACTGCGGCTTGCCAATCCCATCCAAATGCCATTTGCCGGCGTAACCTGTGGCGTAACCCCTGCGGCGCAGCACCTCAGCAAAGGTCACGATGTCATCACCCAGCTTGATATTGTTATTGGTTACCGGAGTATGCTGCGGATACTTGCCACTCATTAGCGCACCACGTGAAGGAGAGCAGACGGGTGTGGTGGCGTAGAAACTGGTGGCGATGGCTCCGTTCTTGGCAATCCAATCGATATTCGGGGTCTTGACGGTTTTACCGCCGTAACAACCGAGCGTCTTAAAATGGTGTTCATCGGTTTGAATCACCAGCAGATTGAATGGTTCTTCAGCACTTACAGCTGCAAAAGCCGAAACCATCGCGAAAAATATAAAATTCTTTTTCATGGAGTTCCTTCTATTCTTTTAACTTTTTCTAAGTGAATTGACCTTCTATTGGTTGGGGGGTTCGTATTCCATAAGGTGACCGGCCTCGGTGATGGTTTCACGCAACCTTCTTCCAGTGTTCGACTATTTGATCAATGATGGCCGGGGCATGGGCGCGCTGGTTTCCTTGAGCCAACGCGTGAGCTTGTCGTTCAACAACTTTGCCAGTTGCGGTTTTTCTTTCGCGCGATTTTCCGTTTCGCTAAGGTCGGCGGCGAGGTTGTAGAGTTCCAGCGAATTGTCGTCGTAGTTGCGGATGAGCTTCCAGCCGTTGCTGGCCACTACCGCGCCGGCGAGGCGATTACCCATATGCCAGGCGTAGTTCGGATAATGGAAAAAAATCTCGTCTCGCTTCAGCCCGCCACCGCCTGTGAAGATGGCCTGTTGTTTCAAAAGTGGGACGATGCTTTCGCCGTCAAGCGGCTTCCCGCCCGGCTTAAGACCTGCGACCTCGAGGAAAGTCGGAAAGAAATCCATGCTCACCACAGGCCAAATACAAGTCGTGCCCGCTCTCACTTGGCCTGGCCAACGCACGATCATCGGCACGCGAATGCCGCCTTCGTACAGGTGCCCCTTCGATTCCCGCAATGGCCGACAGTCGCTCACGCCGGCGAACCCCCCGTTGTCGCTGGTGAAAATAATCAACGTCTCCTTGGCCTCGCCCAAGTCGTCGAGCGCTTTAAGCAGCCGACCGATGGCGGCGTCCATCGCCTCAATCATCGCGCCGTACCGCGTGTCGTTCAGGCCCGGGCCCTTGCGGTCCGCGTATTTTTTCAGCAACGCCTCGGGCGCCTGCATCGGCCAGTGCACGGTGTAAAACCATAGGTGCGTCATCCACGGTTGATCCTTTTTGGCGCGGATGAATTTGATCGATTCGTCCACCAAACGGTCCGGCAAATACTCACCCTTCGGTCCGTCGGACAGCTCGGCGTTGCGGTAAGGCGAAAAGAAACTGGGCGGGCCGCCGTACGAGGTGCCGCCGATGTTGACATCAAATCCCTGCCCCGTCGGCGACAACTCCTTGGCCACGCGCCCACCGCGCGCCACGCCCGGGGCGATGTGCCATTTGCCGAGGAAGGCATTGGCATAATCCGCCTCGCGCAGTCGCTCAGCGATGGTGACGTATTCGGTGCCGAGCTTGCCGGTGAGCTTGGCCGGTTGCGGGCGGTTGTCCTTCGGGAAATACATCCCCGGCAAATGCGTCGTGAGCCCAATGCGCGCAGGCGCTTGGCCGGTCAATACTGCGCACCGCGTGGGCGAACACACCGGCGCCGCCGCATACGCGCGGGTAAACCGCATCCCCTGTTTCGCCAACCGATCCAAGTGCGGCGTGTCCAGCAGCTTGTTGCCTTGGCAGGCAAGATCCATCCAGCCAAGATCGTCGGCCATGATGAAAAGGATGTTCGGCTTCTGTGCTGCGGAGACTTTTACCATAAGCAAAAAGGCAAAGATCGCAGCAGCAATTTTCAACTGCCGGAACATTTTTGCTATTTCCCTTTTTTATCCAGTTTCTTTTTCTTCTTTTCCGCCTTGGTGAGTTTGGGGGTTTTCTTGGTCTCTTTTCGTTTGTCTTTATTCGCCATAATCTTTTCTCCTTTAGGTGTGTTTTCGATCCTGCCCGGCCAAACGTAGCTTGACACGCAAATAATGCGACAGCCTCTTGTGAAGGCAAAGTAGAATCAATCCGACTTCAACATAATGAAAACCGCCGTGCCCAATAATCCAAGCGAAACGAACATTCCACCGGGGCCCAAAAATGCAAATGGACACATCCAAACCGCTGCCAAAATCACCAGACACAAAGACCACGCTTGCCGCCGCCGTCGACTTGCCATAGCTCAATCTGCCATTAAAGAAGCGTGAAGGCAATCCTGTGGCCCCGACCTACAAATCAACACGCTCGCCCTGTGCGGCCACGCGGAAACCGGCGGCGGTTTACTTCCAAGTGTTGTCCTTCACGGGCTTGCCGTTGGTGGTGAGAATTTGGAAATGATGAAAACCGGCCGGCTGACCTTGATAACGCCACACCACTTTTTTCTCGCGCGTCACCTCCACCAATTTCACCGCCTGCCCCTTGGCATGGTAGCTGGTGATCACCGTGTTGCCATTGGGCAAGCGCTGCACGCCGCAGGCATCGTCCAGCAGTTTTTCACCAAGATCCTCGTTGTCCACACTCCACACAATCGCCCCCTTCGCATCCACCTCAATCACCCGGTTGCCGTTGGTGCAACCGATCAGCGTGTTGCCATTGGCGAGCCGAATGGCGGTGAAGGGCCAATCCCGTTTGGCGCGCCCGCGATCATCAGTCGGAAAACTGCGCAACACCTTGCCGGAATCTGGATCATATTCTTTCACGGCAAAATCCAGCAAATGCGGGGCGATGTAATTTCCGTTCGGCAACGCACGCAGCATCCGGGTTTGCATGTGCGCATTTTTTTTCTGACAGGCCAATGGCGTGGATTTCAGAATCTTGCCGGCCCGATTAATCACAATCGCCCGCGGCTGAGGCCCGAGTTCCGCCACCAGATACCGATCCTCGCCCAACGGCTGCACGGTGCTGATTTCCTTTTGCTGTCCCTGATACGACCACACAATCTTACGCGTCTTGCGATCTACCTCCGCCACGCCGCCTTTGGGAAATCCACGCGTGGGATAAATCGCCAGCAACACATTGCCATTCGGCAACACCCAGCCATCACTCGCCGGCATATCGAACCGCCACTGCACTTTGCCATCCTCCCCCACAATCACCACGCGATTGGCTTTCCCCATTCCCAGAAAGGAATGCGTTACGGCCGGGGCCGCCATTAAATCCATTGCGATTGCCAAGCCACAGACAGCCAGGAGTTTGATGAATACCATTCGAGACAAAGCTTTCATGAGCCCCCAGTTGAAGCCGAATACAGGGAGATTGCAAGGGAATCATTCAACCGGCGGACGATGGGAGGGGAGCTGGGCCTTGAAATCGCCGAGGCTATGCCAGTGGAGGCGTTGGTTGAGATCCACCTCAGCAAGGGCGATCGTGCCCCATTCCTTGGCTTGCGCCAACGGGCGACCATCGTGCCCGTACACGGCGGAGATCATCCAGTTACTCCCCGCATCGGTGTAGGTGCTGCTGATGACGTACACGTGATTCTCGCACGCGCGCGCCGCGCCAAGCATGGGATTACAGCCCCACACCGGCCAGGCGATCACCTCCGCGCCATTATGGCTGAGGCGGCGGGCGACTTCCGGAAAGAAGCCGTCGTAGCACACCATCATGCCCACCTTGCCAAAGCGCGTTTGGAAAACCGGATACGTGTTGCCGGGCGAAATACCGCCCTCAATCTCGCCGCGCGGCAGGCAAACCTTGCGGTATTTGCCGGTCACCTTGCCATCCGGACCAATGAGCACGGCAACGTTGTAGATGAGATTGGCATCGCGCTCGAGCAAACCGGCCACGAGATACAGGTCATGCTGCTTGGCGAGCTTGCCGAAATATTCGGTGGACGGCCCCGGCACAGACTCCGCGCATTCGGCAAAGGTGCGACCGCTGTGGTAGTAGGTGAGCGTCTCGGGCAAGACCACCAGATCCGCTTTGCGCTTGGCCGCATCGGCAATCAACGGCGCGAAGAGCCGGCATTTTTCAGCATTCGTTTTACCGGCGCGCGGCTGGAAATGAACCGTGGCAAAGCGCACCGTGCGCGGCTTGGGCGCGGCCACGGGAATCATGCTCACATCACGCCACGCCACTTTGCCGGCATTCAGCCAGCGCAGGCACAGCTCCACCTTCACCTGCGTGGCTTGTGTGGGCGCGCGATAGATATCGCGCACGGCGGTCCAGCCCCCAAAATTTTTCGCCCCCAAACGAGGATATTCCGGCTCCGCCCGCGGTGCTGTGCCGGATCGATACGAGGAAAACGTCGGGACATCACGCGACACCTTGTTGCCCTTGGCATCCAGCCAGATCAACCGTTCGACGATGTGGCGTTGCACGTTGACGATGTCGGTGGTTTTGCGGAGCGCACTAAACCGATAATGCTGCCCACCCTTCACGGCGAACCGCGCCTGCCATTGCCCCACCGCGCCCGATCGGCCGTTGGGAAAGATGGTCAACGCCCCGCCTTCCCTACCCCACGAAGGCTCCAGCTCCGCGCGCGGCGTATGCGTTTCCCATACACCTTGAGGGGCCGCCCCGAGGACGGATGAGAAGGCAAGGAACAGAACGAAGCGTTTCATAACGGCCATCAACCTTCCGCCACATCGCCAAAAACGCAAGTTAAAGGTCGGGCAATACCAACCCAAGCTGGGCGGCGATTTGATCCGCGAAGGGTTGATGTTCTTTGGGCAGCACGGATTTCCAGCGAGCCAAATAGTCGCGGGTGTTGAGGCCCTGACTTTTCAGTCCTTCATTCAAATACAACAACGCCACCAGATGCTTCGGATTTTTTTGGATGACCTGATAAAACTGATGGCCCGCGTATTTGTAGAGGTCATACTTCGGATATCGTTTCCCAAGCCGCAACGCCTTTTCGTTCTTCTCAAACCACACTGCGAAGCTCTCCACCTCCTCCGGCGTCTTGCCCTTGGCGATGACGCGATCCGCATAGGAGTTGAGATGCTTGGCGTAGCTCTTCCAGTTACCATAAGGCGGATGCGTCTCCCATTCTTTGGCCATCACTTTCAGCGAATAACAGGAGATCGCCTCGCAGAATGCTTCATTGATCCAATGATTCGCTCCGGACCGCGGTCGATCGTGATTGATCACGATGTGTGTGAACTCATGCGAAAATTGATAGGCGATCTGCGCCCAACCGAAGCCGTCATCCACACTCAGCATCACCAGTGTCTCACCCTTTGGCCCGCGTCGGTCCAGCTTTACCGGATACTGGTGGTTGGCTTTTTCAATGCGGATCGGCTTGAACTTTCGCTCCGGGAAATGCCGTGCAAACCCCATCGCCGCCGAACGGCACACGGCCTCGAAATTTTCCGGCACAGTCTTGTAATCCTTTTGAGTCAGCCGGATATCCAGCTTCGGACTGTTTGGAGTCGGCGTTTGAGCGAGAACGCAGACCTCCATCCCACAGATCAAGATGAGCGATAGCAACCGTAGGGGAACCAACATTTTCATCATCGCAATCTCTCCTTAATTCCAATCCATTCGTTATGGAGATTTTGGCGCCCAAGTAAATCGACCCCAATTCCTTTTGGGGGGCACGATGGGTAATGCCTTTTCTCCCGATTCAGTTTGAACCATCACCAAGGGGCCGCCACGTTTCGGCTCAGGGTAAGCCCTCGTCACATAACCATCTGGAGACCATGTAGGGTCATCCCCTCGCCCAACTTTCCGGCGCTGTTTTCCATCGTGGCTCACAACCCATACATTAAAGGTCGCAGCGATTTGCTGGTCTCGCTTGGGATTATTGATGCCGGTAAACTTACTCATATGAATCATCTCCACTCCCTCCCAATGGGCGATCCACTTGCCGTCCGGCGACCAAGCAGGAACCTTTTGCTCGATTGGCGCCTTAATGGTCTCGTGGTATTCCTGCTCCGGCTTGGAAATTAGTTTGGCCCCATCCCCATTCAGATCGCTGACCCAGACTCTCATTTCACCACTTCGATTGGAAATGAAAGCGATCTGGTTGCCTTTCGGCGAAGCCGCCGGCATGGCGTTACTGTGCTTGAGTTGTTCCGGATTGGTAAAGAGTCTGCGATGCTCGCCCGTCGTGACATTCAGAATATAAATCTGAGAATCGCGCGCGGGATCTTGTTTGGGCTTGGGCTTTACCTTCATCCAAATCAGGTGTTCAGAGTCCGGCAACCAAGAAGGCAACATATTCATCCCCTCACCCACAAGGGTCCTCACCTTCCCTCCGTTCGGATCGGCGAGGCGCAGCGCCATCGCATGGCCCACTTGTTCAACATAAACCAGTTTTTTACCATCTGAAGAACAACTCGGCATCCGACATCCGGTCTTGGAAAATGTGAGTTGCCGACTGCCTGTCCCATCCTCTTTCATGCGGTAGAGTTGCAGGATCCCCTGATCATCGGTATGGCTGACCACCACTTCACGCAATGCCGCTCCGGCCAGTAAGTGAGCACACACCCCGATTATCAAGGCCGCCTTGAATGGAAATTTTTGAGTCATCGATTAATTCTAATTTGAGCCCACCTCAACTTGACCCAGGATCGCCCAACCACTTTTTAAGGTTAATTGATTAGCAAACCGAATTGCAGGTTTCTTTTTCCAAGGATCAATCACTCCAACACCCAATTGGTAGACACCGGCTTGCTCGGGAACATTGAAAGTCGCACCAAATTGAAATTGACCGGGCAACCATGTTCGAATGTCGTCCTGTAGTTTCATCTCGGATACGAAAGCCCCTTTCGCATCCAACCATGCCAGCTTCACCGGCCAAGGATAGTAGAAAGGAGCTACGCCTTCATTAACCCCTCGCACCAAAACAACACAACCTTTTCCTAGAGCAACCGTTTTGAATGACGGACCTCAGTGAACCGAAATTGATAGCCCATCTTTCGGACCAACTGATCACTGCGAGCCTGTAAGTTAAGTGAAACATTCTCGTCCAAAGCCGGCCCATAAGGGCCAATCCAGGAAAAGTGAGAACGGCTAATCATCTCCTGAGTATGAGCCCATTGATTCCCCAACCATTTCTGCGCGGCGTGCGGCACCATTTCGCCGCCGACCACGTTCTGTTTCCAGCCGTCAGCATGACCGCCCCGACGCATGCGCGCCAAAAATGACCAATCCTCTCCATTATCCGTATCCTCGGGAAACATATCGTCGTGGAACCCGATCCCTTTGTATTTGGCCAGTACTCCATCGGCATACCGAGCCATCAGTTGCTTGTCGGGAAAAGCCTTTTGATACGCCTTTAGAATCCGATGTTGGGTCGCCTCGGAAGCAAACAATTCCAAACGGGGATACGTGTGCCACTCTCCCCAAAAGCCGAGTAAACCCAACTGAATATAAGCGACGCGCGGATGGGTATTATACCGTTTGCCCAAAGCCGCTATGAAACGCTCCATGGCCTCGACCATTTGAGGATGGTTATAATCCGGACTCTTACCGCCACCGTATTCCCGGTAAGCGCTTTCCTTCACGCCCTTAGCGCGCAACCACTTAGGCAATCCGGAGGGTTTGCTGGGGTAATCCACATACACCCGAAGCACAAGATGCTTATCCTTAGCTCTGGGGTGGTTCCAGTCCCTTTTCTCCCAATCCTCAAAGGTATATTTCCCTTCAACCGGCTCCAGCTCCCTCCATGAAATGTATTGGAACACCATGGAATAAGGGCGATGAATTTTACCGGCATTGGTGTAGAGACAATACCCCTTAAGCGGATTATCGAGTGGCCCCGGCGCGGCCGCAGGTCGGCGAATCTCAAAGCCGACCGCAGACGGTTTCGCTTCATCCGCTGGCACAAACGAACTCGGAATCAAACCCAAGAGAATGATGCTAAAAAAAAGAATCGGCGAACGGTGCCTCATGGCATGAACAGGGTAGAAGAGACTGTTGACCCCGTCACTTTGAAAATGGTCCAGAGGGAGGACTCGCTGTCCATTCCCCGATTCGTTGGGTGATTTTAAGGGAAGAATATTACGCCAGGAACTCTTCCAAGGGGCCCTTCAAATTGAGGTGCTTCAAATTCGAGTCCGGTTGGCCAAAGGTTTCGGGAGACTTCATCCCGGCGGCCTGCATCAAGGCGAGGTACAGGTTGCCGACAGTGCGATGTCCTTCGGCTCCATACTTCGGATATTCCAGATAACGTCCCATGTTCAGCTTCTGATCCAGACCGCCGAGAAGAACAAACGGCCAGTCATGACCGGCGCAATGATGGTCGCCTGAAGAACAGGACATGTAGACGATCATTGTGTTGTCGAGCATCGTCCCGTTTCCTTCGGGGATGCTGGCGAACTTCTCAGCCATTTTGGCGATCTGCTTGAGATGCAGCTTCTCCACCTCCATGCGCGCCTGATGTCCGATCCAGCCGTTGGAGGCTTTATTCTCCTGCAAATGCCCGAGGGCGTGGACGCTGTTTGTGAGCTTCAGCTCGGAGTATTTCACGCCGAGGGTATCAGGGCGCAGGGTAATCACATTGGTCAGCCCGGCAATCAACGCGGCGGACGCGATCTCAAAGTGCGATTCGATCCGTGCGGAAGGTGCCGTGGAATCATAACGATCGTTCAGTTTCGGCGCGTGCTTGCGGACCTGATCGGTCAGCGCGGCTTTCTTTTCCTCAATCTTCCGAAGCGCATCAAACGATTCCAGGTAAAGCGCGAAGCGTTCCTTGTCGTCACCCGACAGTTGCTTTTCCACGCGTCGGGCATCTTGGCCCAGGAAATCCATGAGGTTGCCGTTCAGCGCGATTTTCTTTTTCAGTTGCTCCGGACTTTCCACCGCGGCACTGAACAGCTCGAGGAACGCCTTGCGTGGCGACCCCTGATAGGCGACCGGCTTGGCCGCGCCGTAGGCGGAGAGGTTTGGATAACAATAGGAATCTTCCGGCTTCCATCCGGCGGACTCCAGCAATTGCCCGTTCATCGCCATCCCGTACATTGGATAAGGTCCCGTGGAGAGATGCTGGCCGAGCAGGCAATCGAGCGTGGGCGCGACGGCGACTTTCTCGGAGTCATGCAGCGACAGAGTGCCGAACCCCTTGGTGTGGTTCCCGCGGAAGCCCACGCCGGACAAACTCTGGATGATCGTCATGCGATCCTTGAATTTCTCCAGAGTCGCCAGTTTTGCCGGCAGCTTGTGTTTCGCCAGCGGCACATCCACCAGTGCCCCATCCCGGCGCGACCGGTTGCCCAGTTTCTGGCCGGATTTTTCATCCACGAAATGATTGGTTAAGCCGTCCGGCACGAGATTGAATTTATCGATGCCCGAAGATTTCACCACAAAGACAAATCGTTTGGGAAAGGCCGCCGCGTGGCCGGCCGCGTGAACCCGCAGGGAATGTAGGAACGGCGCCATGGCCAATGAGCCGCCGCCCAGTGATAGGTCCCGGAGAAATTGTCGTCGTTTGTAGGTCATAAAATGTGTGTGGTTATCGTCTGTATAAAAAGGAGTCCGAACTCAGCAGGGATACAACCAGCGCTTTAAAACTGCCGCCCTGATCCAAATAAGCTTTCTCAGCTTCGATCAAGGTTTGTGAATCACTTAACATCTCGTTGCGCCCCATGAAATAGCGGAAGAGATGTCGGATAAACGATTGCCGCGCACGATCCGAACGCCCCAACCGCTGCATCATCTCGACCGCATCCTTCACGTTGCCGTCCACTTTGGAATCGCCCGAGAAGGCAATCTCCCCGGTGGGGTTGATCTTGCGAGTGGTCAACTTGCCTTCCTTAAGCAGCCGATCGAATTGGCCATCACGCCGCATATAAATCTTCCCGTCCTCATCAAAATAACTCACCTCACGATACCGGCCCCAATCATCAAACATCTCAAAAGGTTCCCCGAGCGGGTTCATCTTGCGATGACATTTCCAGCACTGGGCAGCGCGCAACGGTTCCATGCGTTCCCGGAGTGTTTTGTGAGGATCAATCGGCACGGCGGCATCAACATCCGGCGGCACATCCCCCAGCACGCCGGCCAGCAGGCGCTTGTACACCCAGATGCCCCGATGGATTGGATCATTGTCTTCATTCAACGAATGGGCCGCCAACCACGCCGGGTGCGTGAGTAACCCGGCCCGTTGTCCCTTGGGCATTTCCAACGGCTGCTTAATGGGCCACGCCCACTGTTGTTCCGAGTGCCGGCCGTTGCTCGGCAAGTTGTAGGGCCCGATGTATAGTAAATCCGCAATCCCACGCCCTCTGGGTGACCACGGAAAATTCGGATGCCGATTCATCCCTTTGTCCTGCGCCCCCTTGTATAGCGATGCAATCAACTCTGCCTCCCGGCGCGCATTTTCCAAAGCCCGCTTCGCCTTCTCAGGCATCCCTTCGTAATTGAAGTCGCGCTTGATCTGTTCCCGCTTTTTCTCGACCTGCGCCTCGACATAACCTGGATCCAACACCTCCGCGATACGCTGCTCGTAATGTTCGCGGGCATAGTCGTTGTCGCCCGGGTGCGCGATGAAATACTGGTTCGTCGTCAGCAACTCAGCAATGACGTCCTGATCTTTCTTCAAAACATGCTCAATCAACATGCGCGCGTCATGGATCAGCATGTCGGTGTTCCATTGCTCAATCTTCTCCGCGCGCCGCCGGTCGTTGTCCTTGAACACCGCCCCCGCCCGGTGGAAGCCGAAGTACTCATCAAAAAACCGCTGCACCCGCGGCAGGTCTTTGCGATTCCAGGACCCGCTCGTCAGTTGCTCCTCCAGCAATTGCCTCACGAGCTTGGCCACGTCTTCCCGGGTTTTAAGCTGCCCCTGCTGGATTGCCGCTTGGATGTACCGATTCCGGTCAGGCCCTTGATCGGTTAATGCGTAGGCCACCGCATGCGCCAGTTCATTCGGCGACAAATGCCGACGCCCATGCGTGTCCACCTTACCCAAGCCAAACTCCATTCGGTAGATCGATTCCGGGCTCAGGAACATCGCTTTGACCGTCGTCTTAAAACCATCCAAGTGACCGCCGGTTTCGATATTCTGTTTGAGAAAGGTCAGGTACTTCTCTTGTTCTGCCTGAGCCGGGTAGCGCCCAATCACCCGCATATGCTCTCGCCGAACCAGTTCCGTGAGATCCGATTCCTTGAGTGCTTTGTTCCCCTTCGTCAGTGCTTTGAACTCACCGCGTTTTTCCCGCGCGGCCAAAAACGAATCCGCCACGATCATCATCATTTGCACCGTGCTCTGATCCGCCACCGACATCGCCGCATAATCGCGAACCCCACGCTCCGAAGTCACGTAACTGAAGGGGCTCTTCGCATTGCCAAACCCTTTATGCGAAAAAATTTCTGAGTTAAACCGCCAGAGTCGGGCAGGCGAAAACGAAGGCGTTTTGATTTCACCGGAAAACAGTTTTTCATGATTCACCCAGTTGCCATATTCGGGCGCGAGCAGTTTTTTGCGATACGCATCGCCAGACCCCGCCGTCAACAACTGGCGATCAATCCACTCGATCATCGCGTTTCGATCCGAATCACCGGGACGCTTCTCCTCATCCGGCGGCGGCATATCGCCGGCTGTCAGTTGAGCGAGAATGTCCAACCACAATTCAGAATTGCTCGCCTGAGTGAAATCAAACGAAACCTCGTGGAGCGCCAACTTACCCTTTTGCTTTTCCTCCCCGTGACAGCGAATGCAATGGGTTTCAAGGAACTGTTTTGCCATACGCCCAGCCTCCGCCGCTTGCAGGTCAAAAGAGGCCACAATAAAAAGCAGCACAGATAGAATCCGTAACGTTCCCATAAACTTATCGCAGTATAGGGGGAGATTCAGCTTTTATCAATCGATCGATGTCTAAATTAGACCGGCGGGAATCAAGCAAGCCGGGCGAATTATTGACGGAAACCAGTGAAGAGGAATCTGAGGCTATCTGATAAACCCAAACCACCTTGGAGAGACGAACCGCCCAGAATCCTGCGCCCTCGTTCACACGAGTTTCTCCATCGTATTAATGGGCGGAAGCTCAGGTTAGGCGCTTTTTTTCTCTGCCTCGATTTCGGCTTGGAGCTCCGCCTCAAACTCCGCCTCGATTTTAGCTTTCAACTCGGCTGCGGCCTGCTTGGCCGCTTCCTCAGCCGCCAGCGCGGCAGCCGCCTTCTCGGCAGCCAGTTTTTCGGCCTTCGCTTCTTCGCGAGCCCTGCGCTTGTCCGCTTTCTTTAGTTCGCGCTCTCTGCGCTTGTAATCTTTACTGGGTGTTTGCGCCATCGGGTTGTCCTTTAAAGTTGTGGAAACACTTATCTCTAGCGTTTCGGCGACGTTGCAAATCCAAATCGCGCCGCCACGTTAATCCAAGCGGACTTTCACGGCGAACAAAAACTATTTTCTTGAGGTTACCGGCCTCGCAGCTTGTCCAAGCGTGCGGGCTGGTCAGCGGTGTTACGTAATTGTAACCTTGCCGACACACGCATGTGATACGACCTCCCTATGAAGACTCCCGTGAAGACGATCCTCGTGGTCGATGATGAGCCGGATGCGGTGGAGCTGGTGGAGTTCAATCTGCGCGCCGCCGGGTATTCAGTGATTGCCGCGGAGGACGGCGCGAAGGCCATTGCCAAGGCGCGCCAGGCATTGCCGGACCTGATTCTGCTCGACGTGATGCTGCCAGAGATTGACGGCATGGCCGGCTGCAAAATCCTGAAGAACGATCCGGCTACCGCGAACATCCCCATCATTATGCTCACCGCCAAGGCGGCGGAAATCGACCGTGTGTTGGGTTTGGAGCTGGGCGCGGATGATTACGTCACCAAACCGTTCAGCCCGCGCGAATTGATGTTGCGCATCAAAAATTTACTCAACCGCCAGACGCCCCCAGCGTCTGAGGTGCCGGTGAACATTGTGGCGGGGCCGATCACAGTGGATACCGCGCGGCACGCGGTGTTGGTGAATGGCGCGGCGGTGGATTTGACCGCCACCGAGTTTAAGCTGCTGTCCACGTTGGCGAGCCGCCGCGGGCGGGTGCAGGATCGCGAACAGTTGCTGCGTGACGTGTGGGGGTACGATACCTACATCGACACGCGCACGGTGGACACCCACATGCGTCGCCTACGCGAAAAGCTGGGGGCGGCAGCCGGCTGCCTTGAGACGGTGCGCGGCGTGGGCTATCGCTTCTGTGAACGTGACGGATAACATGGACGCCCTTTGGATCATCCTGATACTGGCGGCTCTCGGCTGGGCATGGCAATTGCGCGGGCGGTTGGCGGCGGCGGAAGCGGAACTGCAGCGTTGTTGCGCCGAGCAAGGCGAGCAATCCGAACGGCAGCTACTGCAACAACACGCGCTGTTGGATAGTATGGTGGAGGGCGTGCTGGTGTTGGATGCGGAAAACCGGATCGAGTTGACCAACGCCTCGCTGCGGCAGTTGTTGGGTTTGGCGGAAGACGTTAACGGACAGGCGTTGGAGGAGGCCGTGCCGGTGGCCGTGCGAACGGAATTAAAGGAACTGGTTGCGGCCGTACGCGAGGCGGGGGAACTGCGCGAGGGCGAACTGCAACTCAATGGCGGCGATCCCAAGCTGGTGCATATCAACGCCCATTGCCTACCGCGCGCCGCAGGACAGCACACGTTGCTTGTGTTTCACAATGTCACGCGGCTTAAGGAGCTGGAAAACACTCGGCGCGATTTTGTGGCCAATGTGAGTCATGAACTGCGCACCCCACTCTCGTTGATCAAAGGCTTTACTGAAACGTTGATGGACGGCGCGGTGGATGATCCGAAGAAGAGCCGGGAATTTTTACAAACCATCGACAAACACGCCGATCGGCTGGGCTATTTGATCGATGATTTACTGACCTTGGCGCAGCTGGATTCCGGCCGATTGGCGATGAACCGGCAGCCGACCAACCTTCGCACCCTGGCCGAGCGCGTGGAGGATGATTTACGAACCAAGGCGGCGAAACGGTCGATTGAGTTAAAAACGGATATTCCGGCTGATCTACATCTGGACGCCGATGGCGATCGGCTACAGCAGGCGGTATTCAACCTGGTCGACAACGCGATCAAGTACGGGCGCACGGGGGGCACGGTGACCATCGAAGGGCGTGTCAGCACCCAGGGCATGGCCGAGGTGGCGGTGGCCGATGATGGCGAAGGGATTCCGGCCGAGTCGGTTGAGCAGGTGTTTGAGCGCTTTTTCCGCGTAGACAAGGCCCGCAGCCGGGAGACCGGGGGAACCGGCCTCGGTTTGGCTATCGTGAAGCACATTGTGCACTCGCATGGCGGCAAAGTGCGGCTGGAAAGTCAAATGGGTCAAGGGGCTCGGTTCATCCTGAACCTGCCGCTCGCGGCGGAATCGGAGGAGGCGGCATGATTTGTTCACGCCCTTTCGAGCCAATTGTGAGAAACTGGTTTACTGTGAGTAATTGCCACTTGGAGAACGGTGAAAATCGGATAAACAGCCGCTGCCCCAGCAACTGCCGACCGGAAAGGAACTGACTGATGAATGATGCCACTCAACTTGAAGAAAGTCTGCAACGCGATATTGATCTGATTCGCAGCAAGGTCGAACGCATGGCGGAGCTGGCCGAGGCGGGGTTGCGCGACGGGCGCAAAGCGCTCTTTGAAGCAAACGGCCGAATGGCGTACTCAGTGATTTTGCGCGACAAGGAGGTGGATGAGCTGGAGAAGGAAATTGACCGGCTTTGTCTGGAGTTTCTCATTCGTCAACAACCAGCTGCGGGCCATCTTCGGTTTGTGTATGCCGTCATCAAGATCAACCAAGAGCTGGAGCGCATTGGGGATTACGCCGAGAGTATTGCGCGTGAATGCCTGACGATCAATTCGTTGAAGATCGAGTTTGACCACTCCGTGTTCATTGAGCTGAGCGACACCGCGATCTCCATGATGCAACGGTCGCTGCAGGCATTTCTCGCGCAGGACGCGGACATGGCCTGGATGATCATGAAGGATAACGAGCCGGCCAAGGATCACCGCGATCTGTTAATGGAGCGGCTGGTGGATTTCCATGAGCGCGGCAAGATCCCGATGGAAGCCTTGGCGCCGCTGGAGACCGTGGCGCGCCGGTATGAGCGCGTGGCCAATCAGGCGACGAATATCTGCGAGGAAATCCTGTACATGTGCACCGGGAAAAACATGAAGCATCTCGGGCAGGAAAGTTTTCGCGTGTTGTTCGTGGACGACACCAATAGCAGCCACAGCCAAATGGCCGAGGCCATCGGCAACGATGGTCAGTACGCGAATTTTGTATTCAGCAGCGCAGGCATTGAGCCGGGATCCCTGGATGGGGGGACGGTGGATTTCCTCAAGGCCAAGGGCTTGGATATTTCCAGCAACATCACCAAGTCCATCGAGCACATTCCAAACCTCGAACACTATCAAGTCGTCGTGGCCCTCAGTAAAAAGGGGGCGCAGGCATTTCCGCAACCGCCGACTCGCACCGTTGGCATCCATTGGAACATCAAGGACGGCGAACTTGAGCAGACACACGAATATTTATCCGAACAAATCCGTGACTTGGCACAGGCCATTCTCGGTGAACAATCCAAATAAAATACAATACACATGAAAAAGAACATCACTAAAAGTCTGATTGTAGCACTGGCAGTCCCGTTTCTGAGCCAACTCGGCTGTGGGAAACGCGATGGCGGCGGTGAAGGCGGTGAATCGACGAACATCCAAAACAAGGGCTCGGATACAATGCTTCAGCTGGCGCAAGCATGGAGCGAGATGTATTCGGCCAAAAATCCGGATGTACGAGTGGCCGTCTCCGGCGGCGGATCGGGCACGGGTATTGCCGGCCTGATTAACGGCGTGGTGGATGTGGCGAATTGCAGCCGCTCAATTAAGCCCACCGAGGAAAAGGAAATCGAGGCAAAGCACGGCGTGAAGCCCAAGGAGTATATCATGGGACTCGATTGCTTGGCGGTGTTTGTCCATAAGGACAATCCGATGGAGGAAATCACCATCGAACAACTCGGCCAAATTTTTGGTGAAGATGGCACCATCACGAAATGGAGCCAGTTAGGCATTGAAGTGCCCGGGGATAAAGACGAGATCGTGCGCGTGAGCCGAACCTCAAACTCCGGCACCTATGTGTACTTTAAAGAGACGGTGATCCCTGAGGGGAAATCCTTCAAGTCCGGCGCGCTGGGGATGCATGGCTCCAAGGAGGTAGTTGAGCTGTGTGGCAAAACAGAGGCCGCCATTGGTTTCAGCGGCATGGGATACGCCACCGATGAGGTGAAGATGCTGCTGGTGTCCCAAAAAGAGGGCGCCGAAGCCTTTGCTCCTAACAATGAAAATGCGTTAAGCGGTAATTACCCCATTGCACGGCCGTTGTTCATGTACACGCTGGGCGAACCCAAGCCGCACGTGAAGGCGTACCTGGATTGGTGCATGGGGCCCGAAGGGCAGAAGATTGTGGCAGCCACCGGCTACGTGCCAAACAAGCAAAAGTAGTGTTAATCCCCCGCCGCGTCTGATGCAGCTGCAGCGTTCCAAGTGGAAAGCCTTCTCCGAAGGCCTGATCGAATGGACGATCCGCGTAAGCGGGATCAGCGCGGTGGTGTTTGTGTTTGCCATCTTCTTCTTTGTCTTCTGGGAAGGGAAAGGGCTGCTGTTCAGCGATGGCTTCAGTGTGAGTAAACTGTTGACCTCTGAAAAGTGGGACCCGACTCACACCCCGCCCAGCTACGGGGCCGCACGGATTATTCTGGGCACGTTTAGCGTGGCGATTGTGGCCATGATCATCACGGTGCCGTTCAGCTTGGGCGGCGCCGTGTTCATTTCAGAATTCTGCGGGCCGCGGCTGAAGGAAATTCTGAAAGTTGTCATCGAACTGCTGGCGGCCATTCCGTCTGTGGTGTGGGGATTTATCGGACTCAAGATTACCTCCGTGTACATGAAAGATTTGGGGGCGGATGCGGGGGTGTCGCTGTTAAACGGCGCCATCATTCTGGCCTTGATGAGCATGCCGATTATCGTCTCCATCAGTGAGGACGCGCTCAATGCTGTCCCCGATTCCTACCGCGAAGCGGCCATCGGCTTGGGGGTGACCAAATGGCAAATGGTTTTCCGCGTGTTGCTGCCCGGCGCCAAAAACGGTCTGCTCGCCGCAGTGTTGCTGGGCATGGGCCGGGTGGTGGGTGAAACCATGGCCGTCCTCATGGCCACCGGGAACGCGGATAACAATCCCTTCAGCTCAGATGCGCCGTTCCTTGACGTCTTGGTTTCTGTGAAAACCATGACGGCCACCATTGCCAAGGAAATGGGCGACACCGTCAACGGTGGGGATCACTATCAGGTGTTGTTCCTGCTAGGGGTTCTGCTTTTTTCCATCACGTTTATTGTCAATCTCACCGCACATTTGGTGATTCACGGGGTTAAACGGAAATGAACGATTCCCAGCGCTTTACCAAGACGCCCTTCACTGAAAAGAAGGAATCCCGCGAAAAGTGGGTGAAAGTCTTGCTGTTCATGGTGACGCTCTCGATGGCGTTACCCGTGATTCTGCTGATCAGTTTCTTGATACACAAGGCGCTGCCGGTGTTGTCGTTGAATTTCATTACCGATATCCCGCGCGACCTCATGAGTGGGGGCGGTATTTGGCCTGCCATTTTAGGAACGATCTATCTGGTCGTCTTGTCATTGCTGGTGGCGGCGCCGGTAGGCGTGATGGCAGGCATTTACCTTAATGAATACGCGAAGGACAACTGGCTCACGCGACTGATCAACCTCGCTGTCATCAACCTCGCTGGGGTGCCGAGCATTGTCCACGCTTTGTTTGGATTAGGGGCCTTTGTCATGTTCGCCGGTTTGGGCGAATCGGTGATCGCGGCCTCGCTGACCCTCGCGGTGATGACGATGCCCGTGGTGATTACCAGTACGCGGGAGGCGCTTTCGGCTGTCCCCATGTCCTTCCGTGAGGCCTCGTGGAACTTGGGCGTGAGCCGCTGGCAAACCATTCGGGGCGTGGTGCTGCCCAATTCGATCAGCGGCATTTTAACCGGGGTGATCCTGGAGGTATCCCGCGCGGCTGGAGAGACGGCCCCCATCATGATTACCGGCGCCGCAGCGAGCATTACTTTTAGGCAGGGCGAAACGGTGTATTACTTATTGGGCGAGAAGTTCATGGCGCTTTCATATCACCTGTACTACATGTCCATGGGATGGAAAGTGCCGGATAAATTGCCCAATCCGGAGACCGGCGAAATGGTGCCGATGACCCAAGCAGCGATCGAACACGCGCAAGCCATCCCTTACGGCACGGCGGTGGTCTTACTCGGGGTCGTGCTGTTATTTAACTCTGTGTCCATCGCCTTCCGATATTATCTGCGCACACATCGAAAATGGTAGCCGACACGCCCAAGTTGAATGTGGATAGCCTGCGTGCCTGGTACGGAGACGACGAGGTGATTCATGGAATTTCATTTGATGTGCGGAAGAATGAAATCTTCGGCATCATCGGGCCTGCGCAATCCGGCAAGACCACGTTGCTGAAGATCATTAACCGCACCCTGGAATTCACCACCGGCTCACGCATGGGCGGGTTGGTGGAGATGGATGGACAGGATGTGTATCACATCAAAGACGTATACGGATATCGCCGCCGCGTGGGCATGGTGGCGCCGTTGCCGGTGGGGCTGCCGCTTTCCATTTACGATAACGTCGCCTTTGCGCCGCGCAGTTTTGGCATGAAGGACAAGCAGGAGCTTGATGGCTTGGTGCAGAAATGTCTCGAGCAGGCGGCCTTGTGGGATGAGGTGAAGGACCGACTCGACTCGCTGGGCACCAAGCTCTCCGGAGGCCAACAGCAGCGGCTGACCATCGCGCGCGCGTTAAGTCATCAGCCGGAGGTCTTATGTCTCGATGAATTTTCAATCGCCATCGACCCGGTCACCACAATGAAGATTGAGGACGTGCTCAAGGAGCTGCGCAATGAAATGACGATCATTCTCGTGACCAACCTCGTGCAACAGGCGCGGCGGTTGGCGGATCGGACGATGTTTATGCTCAACGGCGAAGTGGTGGAGATCGGCGATACGGAGCCGATGTTCTCCGGCAATGCCAAGCAGCCCAAGACCAATGCCTTTGTGAGTGGAGCTTTTGGATGATCCGATGATGAGTGCTCAACGCGAACATGCCATTGTGACGGAGAAACTGAGCCTCTGGTACGGCGATTTTCAAGCGCTCGATGGGGTCTCCACACGCATCCGAGATGGTGTTATCACCGGCCTGATCGGCCCGAGCGGTTGTGGTAAAACCACGTTCCTCCGCTGCCTCAATCGCGTGAACGAACGCTACGGCAACGTTCGCACCGAAGGGATGATCGATATCCTCGGCAAAAATATTTACGACGACGACGTATCGCTCATCGAGCTGCGCAAGTCCGTGGGCATGGTCTTTCAGCGACCCAATCCGCTGCCGATTTCCGTTTATGAAAACGTCGTGTTCGGCCTGCGCATCCACAAGCGGCGCAGTGAACTGAGCAAATCTGTGCTGGACCAAGCTGTCGAAGAAGCCTTACGCGAGGTGCGGCTGTGGGCGGATCTCAAGGATCGCCTGCACGATAAGGCCACGGACCTGCAGCTCGAGCAGCAACAAAAGCTGTGCATCGCGCGGCTGCTGCCACTCAAGCCCGATGTGATTTTGATGGACGAGCCGTGCTCCGCCCTGGACGTCGAGGCCACCACTGCGGTGGAGGAACTGATGCGGACGCTAGCCGGGCGATACACCATCGTGATCGTCACCCACAACATGGCTCAGGCGCGCCGCATTAGTGATGATTGTATTTTCATGCTACTGGGCGACATCGTGGAACAGGCCCGAACCGAGGATTTGTTCCTCAATCCCCAGCACGAAAAGACGGCCGACTACATTGAAGGCCGTTATGGATGAGGCGTGTTTAACCTAACCCTAACGCACCGGACCCCACACCTGTTCCATCACTTTGAACATGCGCGGGTCGTGTTCCTTTAATTCTGCGCGTACGAAGGGATAAAAATCATTCACCCCCAGATACGCCTCCGTGCTCTCGGCGAAATACTCCTTGTGATTGTTCAGGCCGTAATGCTTCACCGGCCGGCGTCCCGTGTAGAGCAGCACCTTCTCATAGATCCCCTCCTTCTTGGCCGCCTCGTACGCGCCGATGATGTCCTTGTTTTCAAAACTCAACACCTGATCATGATACGCATGCGCCAGCTCGTGCAGGATCACATAGGGATGCTTGGCCCACATACCACGATCAATCAACGCGCGAGCCCGCGGAATGTGCACGTGCTTGGCTAGGGCCGGGTCATGCCGATTGGCGCGCAACCAACTCACACTCGGATGATACTGCATCGAGCCCAGTCGCTCATTGTGCAGCTCCAACCGGATCGGTAGCTTCTGCAGCGCTTTCCATTTTTTTTCCGGCAAAATATATTTCACCCGCTGCAAATGATTAGCCAGCGCCACCAGACACTGGTCAGCCAACGCCTTGTTGTCCTCCGCCAACAACCGCGGCTCCACCGCAATCGTCCACCCCTCGACGTTCTTTTTGATCGGCTTGTAATACGGCTCTTTGGGCGGATCAGCCTGTACGGTCAGTGCGAGGCTTAAGGTAAATAGGGCGACCCCGATGCGATGAATAATAATTGATGGCATGCGCCAACTTTAATGTTTGCCTCGCGCAGGGCAATTGGAAAATGCGGCTATCAAAGCACCTTCATTTTGTGAGTAGCATGCGAGCGCGGGTCGGCTCCAACGCATCGGTTACAAGATGTCCGGGCGATCGCTTAGGTTGAAATTATGGCCCGTTCAAGGGCGGCGGTGATTTCAGTTTCCATTTGGGACAATGGATTGAGCGGGCCGAGCGCATCGGCGTAGGGCGTGACTTCGTTGGTGTGCGGATCCCAATCAACCGGTCCGTAACGAGCCGGCGCGGGCCGGTCCCTAAGCATATGCGCCATGGCATCACCTTGGTTGAAGTGCCAGTACTCGAAAGGGAAATGGACGAAATGGTGCGCCTCCATCATAGCGGTGATGGTGAGGCGGTTTTCGAGTTGCTCGGGGGTGATAAATGGCGAGCGCATGGGGGTGCGTTCGCTCATCTCAATGTACGGCCCGCCACGCCAAACCTCGGTGCGATCAGCGCGATTCAACACTGAAATATCGATGGCCGAAGCAGACATATGCGTGCCGACTTTGGGGATGTTAGCCACCAGCACATGGGCACGACGAAAAACCATCTCGGCCGGGGGCGGGCCGCCGTATTCCCAAGCGCACTGTTGCACGATGGTATCGAACACCTCTGGCTTGCGGCCGAGGCGCGTTTGCATGTCGCGCGTGCGGAAGCCGTCCTCGATTTTCAAAATCCAGCCACGCTCGTTCATGTCGCGGCCAATGGCAATGACGTCATCGACGAGCCCTTCGCGGATGTAAAAAATGCGGTCGAGGTCATCGACGATTTTGCTGTCTGAAAAGAGCATCTCCACCCCGCCCGCCACCGCCGCGGCGCGAATATCCGCCAAGCCCTCGGCACATTCCACCACGGCAAAGGGCAGGATCGCGTCCACCAACTCATGACCCGCATTCATCTGCTCCGTCCAATAAGCGCGGCGCTTATCATCGTCAAAATCACTCATATCTTAACGACGCCCGGGCCTTTTCACCGTTCGTAATATTTTTTGGAACGGTGCCGGAGACTCACCCACGTCAAAAATAACCCGTACTTCGTTGTGCTCAAGTTCAATTTTAACAGTTTTGTTTTCCACTTGTTTCTCCGATCTCATTTCCGCTCCCACACGGCAGGAATTGTTTCGGCCTCCTTGCCGTAGGTTTGCGAGACGATGAAGCCGCTGGCTTGGGAGGTGTAGAAGATGCGGCCGTTGCTGACAACGGCGCCGAGGCATTCGCGGCTGTCGATGGCCGGGCCGGTGGAGACGAGCTTGCCGTTGTTGGAAAGGTCAATCATGTCCATGTTGGCGCCGAGGACGAAGGGCTCGGACAGGGTGAAGCGGCAGCAGGCATAGTTGTGGCCGATGCTGGCGACGACCTTGCCGGTCTTGTGATCGTACACGTTGCCCTTGCCGCGGAGGGCGTTGGAGAAAATGTAGCGCTCGCCAACGGTGACGACGTTGAGCGCGGAGGTGACGGCGTCGGATTTCCACACGAGCTTGCCGTCCTTGGCGTTGAGGCACCAGACGAAGCGGTCGTTGGTGCCTTCCTTGGCGCGATTAAATCCGCCGATATAAATCCGGCCGTCGCGCGCGCTGAGCGTGCACTTGGCGGTGACGTAATAATCGGTGGTGGACCACACGACCTTGCCGGTCTTGGGCTCGAGGCAGGCGGTGAAGCCGTTGTTTTCAACCGGCAATCCGCGCCGCGCTTTTTGGCTGGTAGCGTAGCCGAAGAAGACGGAGTAAAAAAGTTTGCCGTCGAGAATGCAGATGCCGCAGTCGTTGCCGCCCTTGCCGTATTTTGAAAAATCCTTTTCCCAAAGCAGCTTGCCGGTGTCGAGGTTCCACGCCCAAACGCGCGGGCGATGGTTCTTGGGGTAGTACGGATTGGTGTTGGAATAAATCCAGCTCATCACTTCCTTGCCGCCGTGTTCCTTGGGCGTGCCGCCGAAGGTGAAAAATTTTTCCGACCCCTGGTAATCATAATCGCCCGAGCCGGAGGCATAGATGGCGACGTTGCCGTGAACCACCGGCGGAAACTGGCGGCTCCAGCCGGGCGAACCGGTGAAGGGTTGTTTCCACAGCAGCTTGCCCGTCGCGGCATCGAGGCAAAGAATGTGCGACTGCTTGATGCCGCCCTGCGGAATGAGCAATTTGCCCTTCACGTACAGCGGCGAGGTAAACGACAAAAAGCCGTCGGGAAAATACGTGCGCCACAGCACGCGGCCGGTGTCCTGCTCGGCGGCGATGACCTGCCCCTCCGCGGTGTGGGTATAAAGCCGCCCGCCACCGCACACCGGCAGATGCTTCACCGTGCCTTCCAGCCGACGCGCCCAGCGCATCCGCAGCGGCGGCTTGAGCCCTTGGTCATTGGAATTGCTGCCGGCGAAGTCGCCGTAGTTGGTGTACCAATTAAATTTATCGCCCGCCATCGGCCCCGCCAGCGGATTGCGAATTTTCGCCACGCCCAAGTCCTTCTTTGGCAACGCCGCCTTGCCGCCTGCGCCGTATATATATAGGTGCCCATCCTCGCTCCCGCAAAAAATTCGCCCATCCGCCACTGCCAACGGCGCGGAAATCGGCGCGCCAAACGCCGTCGGCAACGCCCGCGCCTTGCCGCCCTTCAACGGCACAATGTGCACCTTGCCATCGAGCCCGCCGTACACCGCGTGGTCGCGCGTCAGCACCGGCGGACAAATCGCCGCCGCCGCATTCAGCACTTCTGTTTTCCCTTCGCGATGCCGGCAAAGCCCCATTCCCTGCTCCGGCCGCACGCGGTAGACGGCCTCTTCGCGCACCGCCACGGGGGAGAAACTGAGCATTCCCGGCGTGCGGATGTCCGTCTGCGTGCCCTTAATGAAATCAACTTTCAGTTCATCGCCTTCCAGCCTCATGCTCTCGACGCGACCCGCGTTGTCGCGCCGGTGCCATTGCACGTACACGTTGCCTTGCGCGTCGGCGCTTTGGCCCAGCGTTGCCGGAAATTCCGTGCCGGCAAATTTCGGAATCACCGCCACCTTCCGCAGCTTCGGCTTCGCACCGGCGTCCTCCAGAAAAACCGTGCGGCCGCCCGCGGGCATCACGACGGTTTTGCCAATGAGCGCGATGTCGCGCGAGCAAACAAAGTGATCCTCCCACGTCACCCGATCGCCGCGAAACTTCACCCAATCCGCGCCGAGCCAACGGTTGCCCTTGAAGCCCACGACCTCGCGCACGAAATCCCATTCCCACGCCACCACGCCCTTCGGCGACAGCGCGAACACCCGCGCCCCGAGCGTCGCGCAATATACCCGCCCATCACCCACCGCCGGCGCAGATAGAATCGGCTCCCCCAAATCCAACCGGTTAATGACCTTTCCCGTCCGCCGCTCAAGCACATAGTAAAAACCTGCCGTCGTCCCCACGTGCAAATAGTTCTCAATGACCGCCGGTGCCGCCACATTGTTGCAATTCCCCGCGCCGCCTTCGGTTTTGAAACGCCACCGCACCGCCGCCGTGGCGATGTCGATCCCATGCACCACCCCCGAGCCATCGATTACAAAAAACATCCCCTCCACCACCACCGGCGCGGCCTGCACCGTGTCGGTCAACGGCACCGCCGCCAGCAGTCCCAGTTGATTTTTTAAAACCTCCCCCGGCACGTTGCCCGAGCGCCGGGCATCACCCTGTAGTTGCGGCCAGCCGGCCCAAGTTTTAGTAAATAGAGAAAGTGAAACAAAAATCAGAACGGGGGCACGTGAGATCATAAAAAATGCTACCCCCGTGACCGACGGTTGTCGCTGTAAAAATACGAATCAAACGTGCGCAAAGACAAGCATTGGCAGCACGGTGCGAATGTCATAGCCTCCCGCGCATGAAACATCGGGAACTAAATCACGTGGCACTGCACGTGGCAGACGTGGCGGCGAGCTGCGAATTTTATGAACGCGTGCTGGAATTGAAGCCGATGACGCGGCCGTCATTCCAATTCCCCGGCGCGTGGTATCGGCTGGGGATTACCCAGGAACTGCACCTCATCGGCAATCGCACCGACCCCGTACACAGCGGCAATCGCGGCAATCATTACGCGCTGCTCATCGACGACATGGACGAATGGGAAGCGCACCTGCAAACGCTGGGCGTGGACTATCGCGAACGCCGCACGCGCCCGGACGGGGCGTTTCAGATTTACGTGAAAGACCCCGATGGCCACACCATCGAGCTGTGCACCGCATCGGTTGCAAACTAAAGATCAGTTAGGGCAGTTTCTACGAAACCGCCTTGGCGCGCTCGGGGAGCGCGCTCTACCTATCATGACAAGATTCGATTCGCTCGAATTGTTCAATCCAGCGCGCCCACGATAGCCCCGACTTCTCCACGCGAAATTTCACCAACCGCCGATGCTCCACTTCGGTGACATAAACCGTGCGGCCATCGGGGCCGCCGAAGCAGAGGTTGCTGGGCTTGGCGCCGAGCACGTCAATCTCTCGCAGGATTTCTCCGGCGGGCGACAGCACCACCACCGTACCTTTGCCATAGCGGGTGATGTACAGATTACCATCGATATCGCAGCGCATACCATCGAAGCCGTGATTGGGGAATTTTTTCAGCAACATTTTGTTCGCCAAGGTGCCGTCGGGTTGAATATCGAATGCCCACACGTTGCGCTGTTTGCTTTCGTTGACGTACAGTTTTTTACCGTCCGGGCTCACCTCGATGCCGTTGGTGGTGCCCATCTTTTCTGCGAGACGGGTGACTTTCCCATCGGTGCCGATGCGCCAAAGCTGGCCGGTGCCCTTGTCCCAATTGGGGTCGCTGGCGAAGAGTGTGCCGTCGGGTGCGATGGCGAGGTCGTTGGGCTGATTCATCCGCGGCTCGTGCGCGAAGACTTCGATCTTTTTTGTGGCCGGATCAATACGCAGAACGTTGTGGCCCGTGTAATCGGCCACGTACATTTTACCGGCACGATCAAACCGGATGCCGTTGCCAATGCTCGCGCCCGGCAGGGTGACGAATATTTCTGAATTCCCGTCCGGCGTGGTTTTGCCGATGGTGTGTTGTGCCTTGAAATTAACGGCGAAAATATTCCCTGCCAGATCACACGCCGGCCCTTCGATGCCGGGAGTGAAAGCATTGGTGACCGTAAGCGGTGTGGCGATGTACAGCGCGTCGGCCGGTTTGCACCAAGGGCATTGGCAGGCAACGCCGATCAACAGGAGGGTGGCAAGAAGGATTGTTTTCATCCGCGCGAGTGTCAGGCCCACGTGCAAAAAAATCAACGTCGTGCGGTAAAATTATTCTGCCAGCCGATTGGGGAGGCTCCAGCGGATGCGCGCCAGCAGCAAATCACCGCGGGCATTTTTGCGCGGCATCGATTCGGCGACGGTTACCCAAGATTCGTTCGGGCCGGCGTTGGTGATGTTGAAGTTGCCCATCAACGCCACGTTGTCCGGATCCTTCACGCCATCGCCCACCAACGGCAGCACCACGCGCTCAGTGGAGCGAATGAGCCGCCGAGTGCGGACGTCCACTCGCGCCACATACAACGGCGCGCGCCAACGAATGATCCCGGTGTTGGATTTATCTTTGCGGGTGTAAACCAAAAACAAGCCATCGGAGTGCGTCAGCCAATGTTGCTGCGTGGTGGACATGTGGATCGGGTCGCCATTGTCCCAAACCCATCGTTGCTTGGGCATCCAGTTCAGTCCATCAGGGCTGACGCTTTGGTAACCGTGATCGTCCTCGGCACGGAGGGTAATGTAAAATTTACCGCCGAATTGCGTGACCGATGGCTCGAGCAAACCGCGCTTGTGCGCCAGCTTCAGCGGCGGGCCGACTTTTTTGATGCGCAACGTTTCGCCATCGAACGCGCACAACACGCCCGCCACCGATCGATGGGTCGGTTTGTCGCCAAAGGTGAACGCCAGCAAAATTTCGCCGTTGGGAAGCACCACGCGCTGGCCGCAGTTGTTCGAATAAATGAACGCGCCGCGCGGATCATTCCATTCGAGGATGCGCCGCTTGGTCCAGGTGCCATCGGCGCGGCGCACGGTGTAAACGGGATAGCGCGCCAATTGATCGCCGCGCGCAAATTTTGGCCCCCGATAAAAAACAACGTGCCCCATCGCGAGGATGGTTTTGGTTGGTGGATGATATTGCGGCACCACATCGCACACCCCGGCCATCAGCCCGGGATGCTTCGCCACGGGAACGCGGCCCAGCGCCGGGATGGGGCGTTTCAGATTTACGTGAAAGACCCCGATGGCCACACCATCGAGCTGTGCACCACACCCGATGTGATAATCTAATAAAAAAACCCGGACATTTCTGCCCGGGTGTAATTCATTTCAGCTCTTCCTGGATGCTGACTATCATGTACCATCAGCTCCAACACCCTCTGTGGCTATGACCTTACTCTCCGCCTGACTGGCGGTGCGGAGCATTGCTATTCCGGCTATAATACTCAGGTATGCGCCCACCCCCATTCCTTTGAATAATTTGCCGCCCACACCAACGAGATAAAAGGCGAATATCAATATTGGCACAGCCCCACAGGCAATATAAATGGGTTTCTTATGGGCGATTGCAGCCACTAATCCAGCCAATGGAATAAGAGCCAGAATTTGCAGTTGCCATGTGGGTGGAGTGTCACCTCCAGCCCCGCCGGAACCCCCCTCATTTTCACTGCCCATATCCCCCATATCGCCAAACAATTCCTCAGCCGGATTTGAACCACTGCCCATTTTAACAAGGTCCAACCCCGAACAACTAATTGGCCCCATCGATATAAATGGCAGGAAAAAACCAACTACTAATATGACTCCACAGAACCTAGGTATTTGATGCATTTTCGTTTCTCTTTCGTTTATTTTGTTTCCATTTTATAGCGCGTTCTTAAGAGAATAGTAACTGCTACTTTGTTCTTCAATGACAAGTTGTCCACAAAACCCACAGAATCAAATTGGATTTTCTTCCTGAAATTCGAGCCATACCCGAGCCATACCCGTGCCATTGATGGATTGAAGGGGCATCAACGCGTGCGGCCCATCCGCTTTGCGGGGCAACCGGCAATGACGATTCATAGCCAAAGCCACCGCGCGTGGCCAAGTCCGCCGATTAACCATTGGCGATGAGCAGTGGCTTGTCACCGCGCTCGATGAGGTCTTTGCAAAGACTGCCGGTGAAAAATTCCACGACGCCGCTGCTGCCGTGGGCGCCGAGGGCGATGAGGTCGAAGGACTTGCTGAAATCCGAGTTGAGTAATTCGCGGATGTCACCCGATTCGGTTTTCACTTCCACGTGATCGAAGCCGTGCGAGCGCAGGAACCCGGCGGATTTAGTGAGCAACTCGATGCTGCCGTTGCCGCTGTCCGCACAATGCAACAGCGTGACGCGCACTTTGGAACGCCCGTAAAGCCGCGCGAATTGCCGCAGCGCGCGCATCGAATGGAGGCTGCCGTTGAGGGCGATCAGCGCGTCGAATTCGTCGTCCGGCTTCCAGCCCAAAGGCACGGCGAAGACCGGCGCGAGTGAGCGGTCCATAATCGTTTCCAGTGAATCGCCCGGCTCATCGTCATCGGTGCCATACTCGCCGTCATCGCCCGCGCCGCTGCCGTAGGTGAAAAACGTGCGCAAGCCAATGACCACGCAGTCAAAATAATTGGATTCCTCCAAAATCGCCGCGGCCGGCGTACCTTGCATTTCGAATTCCGTGTGCCGTACGCCCGCCGCTTCGCAACGCGCGCTGAAGTTGGCCAGCAATTCTTCCATCAACTTGTGATACTCCGCTTCCTTGGCGGCGATGCTCGTCTTGGCAAATTTCATGGCGCCCAGCGGCACGGCGCCCACGGAACGATTAATGCCCTCCACATCCAGCACGACCAACCCTTCCAGACTGGCATCGTGATGCTTTGCAAGCCAGCAAGCATAGTCGATGGCGGAGTCGGTGTAGGTGGATTTATCGAGACAAACCAGAATGCGATTAATCATGGTAAAGGTTGGGCGAGAAAGACCTCGCCCATCTGCCGTTATTAAAACCACATTTTTATCACGAATTCAATCCTTAAATCCGCGTAGAAACAATTCGTCCCCTTGATCGTGAAACCATTGATTGAGGGAACGCCGCATGTGCTGCAGACGCGCGCGCCGCACCGGCGAACGGGACAGATCATTCAACTCATACGGGTCGTCCGTGAGGTTGAAAAGCTGGTGTCGGCCGGTCTGGAGATAAAACACCAACTTCCAGTTTTCCATCCAGATCATCCGCTGCACATCCTGAAAATAACCATAACCCGCCGAATGCACATTTTGCCGCTGGCCGCGCAATAATGGCGCAAGACTCTGGGCCTCCACGGTTTTGGGGATGGGCAAGCCCGCCAGATCACACACGGTGGGAAACATATCCCGCAAAAAACCAAACGCCGGCACACGCTGGCCTTTGGCAATGCCGGGGCCGCTGATCATGAACGGCACGCGGATGGTGTGATCGTACATATTCTGTTTCCCCATCAACCCGTGACTGCCGAGTGCCAAGCCGTGGTCGCTGGTGAAAATGATAAACGTATTCGCCAACCGCCCATCGGCGCGAAGTTGGGCGAGCATTCGGCCCACCTGTGTGTCAATGTGATCCACCACCGCGTAATAAACCGCCAGCTCGTCGAGCACATCCGCCTTGGTGCGTGGCCACGGCAACAGCGCTTCATCGCGACCCTTGAGGTTGCCGTGGTCGAAGGGATGCTCGGGTTTGAAATTCTCCGGCAGTTTCATTTTTGCGCGAGTATATTTTTTATCGTAGCCGGGCGGAACGACCAACGGATCGTGCGGTCCGGTGAAATTCACGTGCAGAAAAAATGGCTGCTCCGGCTGTTTGGTTTTGCGTTTCAAAAATTCCAGTGCACCATCGGCAATGTACTTGTCCGTCAACGGTGTGAGCCCGATGCCCTTTTGCAAATCCGGTTTACCGTTGGAATTTTTAAACGTCCAATTTCGATAACCGGTGATCGGCCGACCTTTGCGCCCGCGAATCACTTCACCCTTTTTCCAAGTGCCCCCGCCGCTACTGAAGAGCCCGCGCGCTTCGTGATACCCGCGAGTGGTGGGCTGGCCGTCATTCATCCACTTGCCGCTGTACCACGAGTGATACCCGCCCGCCGCCATCGCCGCCGGCCAGAGGGTGAGTTTGGGATTCATCTTCTCCCGCCCCAAACCGCGCACGCCATTGCGGTAGCCGGTGCAGCCGGTGAGGATTTCCGCGCGACTGGGCACGCAAAGCGGATTGGAGCAAATGAAGTTTTCAAACGTCGCCCCATTGTTCACCAACCAATCAAGATGGGGTGTATCAATGCGCGGATTGCCCAGCGCGCCGATGGTATCGGGCCGCTGATCGTCAGTGACAATGACTAAAAAGTTCGGCTTCGCCGCCCACAACGTCAACGACATCAGCCACAGCGCAATCAGGCATCGCATCCAAAAAGGATGCCGCCGCGGGCGATGATTTGCATCAACTTTTTTCCGCACTCACCCACGTACGCACCGTTCCCAGCGGCATTTGGGCCCACGCGCGTTCGTGCAAATAATAGATCAGGAATTTTGCGGGGAATTCGACAAGCGCGATCATAATCGCCAAGCGAACATCTTTCGACCAAAAATAAGCAATGAGCGCGGTGATCAGCGTTGCCAAAATGCGCCAGCTAAGGCCTTTAAGCACGCTGCGCAGGCGCGATTCGCGGATGACTTCGGTGGCGGCGGTGGAATCAGTTCCCAGTTTGTCGGCGTCCATGCGCGAAGGCTACGCCAAATTGAAGTCGGTGAAAATCTCCGTGTGTGTCCTGCTTTGCAAAACCCGCGCAAGCGGTGTGTTGCCATCCGGCGCGAGTGAAGCACGCAAGGCATTCTTTTTCCCTTCGCCTGAAGCCAGCACCCATACCTCGCGCGCGGCGGCCAGCGCGGGAAAGCCCAGCGTGATGCGGCGCGGCGGCGGTTTGGGGCCGGTGACGGCGCGATAAACTGATGGAGAATCCAACGCCTCCGAATCGCCGGGGAAAAGCGAAGCCACGTGGCCGTCCTCGCCTAAACCGAGAAAAACCAAATCAAGAATCGGTTGACCCTCATCATCCAAATCCGCAATGCGGCAAATCTCTGCTTCGGCCTGTTGCACGGCAAAGGCTTCGCCGCGTTCGGTGAGGATGCGATGCACCTGCGCTTCGGGCACTTTCATTGCCAACAACAAACGCACGGCGGCGAGTTTGAAATTGCTCTCCTCATCCGTGGGCGAAACACAGCGTTCATCGCCCCAAAAAAAATGTGCGTTCGCAAACGCATCCGGCGAAGCTTCCGCCGCCACTGCCGCGTACAATAATTTCGGGATGCGTCCGCCGGAAAGTGCCACCGTAAATGAATCGCGCAGATCCATCGCACTGAGCCAACGGACGGCGGCCTCGGCGGCCAGTGCCTCGGCATTGGGAAAGCGGCAAAGCGTGTGATTCATTTCGCAGGCTGGGGGTTGTGCCACACGTGGCCGTCCTGCGCGAGGAGGTCTTCCGCCGCCTCGGGCCCCCACGTGCCGGCCGCATAAAATTCGCGGTTGCTCAATGGCTCCCCCCCCCAACCGGAGCGGATGGTATCGACAAATTGCCACGCGGTTTCCACTTCATCGCGTCGGATAAACAATGTGGCATCGCCCGCCATCGCCTCAAGCAACAGGCGCTCGTACGCCTCGGGGGTGTACGCTCCAAATTCCGCATCGTAGCCAAAGTGCATCCGCACCGGGCGCGTGGCGATGGTGGTGCCGGGCACTTTGCCATTGAAGCGAAGAAAAATCCCTTCATCGGGTTGTAGGCGAAGAGTCAGTGCATTGCGATCCAAATTAAGATCGCCCTCTGCAGCGAAGAGCACACTCGGCGTGGGGCGAAATTGCACGCGCACCTCGCTGGCGCGCAACGGCAGATTTTTTCCCGTACGCAAATAAAACGGCACACCGCTCCAGCGCCAGTTGTCGATGAAGAGTTTGAGCGCGGCGTACGTTTCCACATTACTCCCGGCATCCACCCGCTCCTCCTGCCGATAGCCCGCGCGGTTATCACCATTCACCGTGCCGGCAAAATACTGGCCACGTACCACTTGCTGCGCCACCGTCTCGGGCGTCATAGGGCGAATGGATTTAAGCGCCTTTACTTTTTCATTCCGGATATCTTCCGCGGCCAACGAAGGGGGCGGCTCCATAGCCACGAGCGAGAGGATTTGCAGGAGATGATTTTGCATCATATCGCGCATCGTGCCCGATTCCTCAAAATAACCGCCGCGGCTGCCCACGCCGATGTCTTCGCTCACGGTGATTTGCACATGCTCGATGGCCTCGCGATGCCAAAGCTGCTCGAAGATGGCGTTTGAGAAACGGAACATCATAATGTTCTGCACCGTTTCCTTGCCGAGATAATGGTCGATGCGGAGAATTTGCCGCTCGCGCGCGTGCTTCACCAGTTGGGCGTTGAGTTCGCGCGCGGATTGCAGATCGTGCCCGAAGGGTTTCTCCACCACCACGCGCTGCCAAAACGGATCGCCCTCTTCCCACCGATGCAGCAGCTTCGCATCGTGCAGCCGGTCCACCACATCGCCAAACAAGCTCGGTGAAATCGCCAGATAAAAAATCAAATTATTTGCGAGCTGTTCGTTGCCGAAATCCGCCAAGCGCGTCCCCAAGCTCGCGTAGGCCTTGGCGTCGGTGAGATCGCCGCGATGGTAAAACAAATTTGCCGCAAAAGTTTCCCATTGCTTAGCATCAACATTGGGCGACCGCGAGAAGCGCTCGATGCCCGCCTTCATTTCCTCGCGCCAACTTTCATCCGTCTTATCCCGCCGCGCAAAGCCCACCACACGGAAGGGTTCGGGCATCTGCCCGTCCTTGTATAAGTGAAACAACGCCGGGATCAGCTTACGCACCGTGAGATCGCCACTCGCGCCAAAAATCACAATGGTACACGGTTCATCCGCCTTGCGCCCCTCATCCAGCCGCGAAAGGCCAGGAATTACAGCAGTTTCCATATGCGCGACAGCATAGGGGGCGAATGATAGACAAACAATACCTGAGCCAATTTGAACCTAAACTTTGCGTGAAAACACTTCATGTTGCGTGAAAATCACACCTGAAAACGGACAATTACTGTGAATAAATCGGAGAAAATTCAAAAAATTGGAAATTAAGAGCATTTTTTTTACGGCATGAAATCTGCTTGAAAAATCGCAACTGACTACCAAGTCATAACCCAAAACCAATAAAAAACCCAATACCATGAACAAATCATCAAAAATTCAAAGCGGTTTCACGCTGATTGAGCTTTTGGTAGTGATTGCCATTATCGGCATCCTCGCCTCCATGCTCCTCCCCGTGCTGGCCAAAGCCAAAGCCAAAGCTCACCAAGTGAAAAGCGCCAACAACATCAAACAAGTCCGCCTCGGCATCAAGCAATGGTCCGACAACGACTTTGAAGGCGGCAACCCCAACTACCGCGGTCAAGACTGGAACTACAATTTCTGGTACCACAAAGCAGTCGAGTACAACGGTTACGATGCCAACGTGTTGTACAGCCCGGCCACATTGATGAACAAGCGCGACTGGTGGGGCAACGCGGTGAAGAGCTGGTGCGCGTGGAACAAAAATCCAAAAATCAACAACGGCCAACGTGTTTCAGGCAGCTACGCCTACAACGCCTGGCAACACCCCGACATTTGGCAGGAAAATCATCGCGATTGGAACTGGTTGTATCAGGATGATTCCGAAGGCCAACCCGACATGGCCCCGCTCTTGGCAGACTCCATTTGGGTCGACACTTGGCCCCGCGAGAGCGACTCCATCGCCTCGTCTTGGAAAGGTAGCAACGGCGGTATGCAACGCGTGTGCGTGGATCGTCACAATGGCCGCAGCCTCGTTTCCTTTAATGACGGGCACACTGAAGCCGTAGAACTGCGTAACCTCTGGACTCTCCATTGGCACAAAGATTGGAAGACCCCCACAACTCTTCCCGATCCCAAAGTACGCGATGAATAGAATGGTTGCACCGAACCGGAAAATATGAGATCAATCGGCCGTTCTATGAAACTAAAACAACTGATTAAACACACCACCTGTATGGCCGCCCTGTGCGCCTTCATGGTGGGTTGCGGCAGTGACGCCGATGAAGGGGATGATCCCATGGCTAATGAAAAACCGCCCACCCCGGGCGAAGGCCCTGATGGAGCCGGCGGCGGAGAAGGTGCCGGTACAGGCACCGAAGGCAACTAGCCCACTACACAAATCACACAACCGCCCGTACTTCGGGCGGTTTTTTTGTGCCCGCAAACAAACTAGTGCTGATAAATCGGAAGGAAATGATATTTCACCGAAAGGCTCAACATTGCCAAGCTGGTGCAGTACACCCGCCCCGCGCCACTCTCCATCCCGTTATTGCCCGACCACGAACCGTCCACACTTTGCAGTGGCATCAGCAGTTTCTCGGTGATATCGCGCGCGTTTCGGGCAGTGTCCCCCTTGCGCTTTTGCATGCCCTGCGAGTAGTAATAGGTGCCGTAATAAAACCATTGTTCTCGCTTGGTCACCGCCTTTCGCTTGAGCCAGTTGACCGAGCCAAGGACCTCCGGCGCTTCGTATTCGCCACACACCTGTAGGCTGAGCAGCCCCGCCGCCGTGGTGGAATAACGCGGCGGCTGGTTGGGCATATAACCGCAGCCGCTGTTTAAATTCACCGGTCGGCCGCGCGCATCGCGCGGAGAATAATAACTGCGTTTCAAATAACGGACCGCGCTATCAATCGCATCCTTGGGCACATCAATTCCAGCATTCTTCGCCGATCGCAGGGCCATCAATTGCCACACCGTCACCGATAAATCCGAATCATTTGAAGTAGGATCATACCTCCAGCCACCCCGATGAGCCGCGTTCCCCTTCTTGGCTTTTTGCGAAACCAAAATCAAATCCACCGCCTTCGAAGTGTACTTGCGCAGCAACCGTTCCTGATCACGATCCACTCCCATTCCCATCATTTCTGAAAGGCACAAGGTGGCAATTCCGTGGCCGTACATTCGCCCGCCATCTGAGCCATAATATTCGTACGGCCCGCCACTGCGATTACGGCGGCGATCGTTGCGCAGCATAAAGCCCAGCGCACGCTTCATCGCGATACCTTCTCGATTGGGATCACCCGGTTGATGCCCGATTGAAGCGAGCGCCATCAGGCCCAGCGCGGTAAGTGCGTAGCCGTTGCGGGCAGATTCGCGGGCCGTTGGATCCGTAAACGAACCGTCAGCCTCCTGCGAATTCACTACGAACCGCGCGCCGCGATCCAGCGCGATGTCCAATTTATCCTTCGCTTTGCCGGCGGCGGCGGGCAACAGTCCCGGCAACACCGCCAAGCCAAGCAGGGCTTGCCGTCGCGAAAGTTGCAAATGAGAGTATTCGGGCAAACTCATTTGCGTGGGGCTCTGGGTGCGGCGTTATTGCTGCGCGCGCGCTCGGCAATAATGCGGAAGTAATGGCTGATCTGCTCTCGAAATTCGGGCGACATACTTTCGCGGCTGTTTTCCAAAAGCTCCTGCGCCACCTTCGGCGGCAGCTTCGCCCAATCCTCAGCTTTCATCCGCTTGAGATCGGGCAACTCACCCAATGGCTTGGCTTCCGCCACAATTGGCGCACCTTCGCCATCGCCCTCCTGACTTTTGCCTTCGCTGGGCGGCCGCTCACCCGGAGTGAGCCCCGCCGCCCGCGCCTGCCGCATGGACTCCGCCTGCGCTTGCGCAGCTTCCTTTAAAGCTTCCGAAGCTTGCTGCCCAGCAACACCTTCGCCCGGTTTGCCACCCTCGCCCGGTTTGCCACCTTCGCCCGGTTTGCCACCTTCGCCCGGTTTGCCACCTTCGCCCGGTTTGCCACCCTCGCCCGGTTTGCCACCCTCGCCCGGTTTGCCACCCTCGCCCGGTTTGCCACCTTCGCCCGGTTTGCCACCTTCGCCCGGTTTGCCACCTTCGCCCGGTTTGCCACCTTCGCCCGGTTTGCCA